>NZ_DALZVG010000011.1:0-123921 GCF_032012665.1 Scandinavium sp. | reverse complement strand
AGTTTGGCTCGACTTTGCGGCATAAGTTCCACTAATTTATCGTGGATTGCAACCGCCGACAGGCGCGCTATCTCTGGCGACAGCCACAGGTGCATGTTGTACTCACCATGATGGTGATCTTCATCACCTTTTTCCGCCGTACCATGGTCATGGTCGTGGTCATGTTCATCGTCATCAGCCCCTTTTATGAGCAACGGTTTCACGCCCGGCAGCATAGAAATCGTCACCTTTTTGGATTCAGGAAACGCAGTAGCCGTTTTGTCCATAAATGCTTCCATTTCCGGACCAATCCACACCACTAAGTCGGCGTTTCGTAAGCGTTTTGCATCACTTGGGCGCAGCGCATAGTCATGCTCGGACGCCCCGTCCGGCAGTAAAACTTCCGTTGGTGTGACGCCGTCGGCGATAGCGGAAGCGATGAATCCGAGAGGCTTAAGGGAAGCCACGACGGCAGCATTAGCCTGGGTCATTGTCGTGCTGAAAAATGCTGCGGAGAAGGCTGCGAAAAGAAGCGTCTTTTTATGTAACATAATGCGTCTTATGTTCGTAATGAATGAAAGAAGTGTGATATTATAACATTCACTGACTTGTGCAACCCCAAATTGTCATGACGAATCTCGTAACGCTCGAAAATATCTCGGTCTCCTTCGGCCAGCGCCGCGTGCTGTCCGCTATCTCGCTGGCGCTGAAGCCTGGCAAAATTCTTACTCTTCTTGGGCCAAATGGCGCAGGAAAGTCCACTCTTGTGCGCGTGGTGCTCGGGCTGGTAGCACCGGATTCCGGTACTATCAAGCGTGACGGAAAACTGCGGATCGGCTACGTCCCGCAGAAAGTACATCTTGATGCCACCCTGCCCTTAACCGTCAATCGTTTTCTGCGTCTGCGTCCCGGCACGCGCAAAGACGAGATCCTCCCGGCACTAAAACGTGTCCAGGCAGGCCATCTTATGGATGCGCCAATGCAGAAACTTTCCGGTGGGGAAACCCAGCGCGTGCTGCTGGCTCGCGCTCTGCTTAACCGCCCGCAGCTTCTTGTGCTCGATGAGCCAACTCAGGGCGTAGATGTCAACGGCCAGGTTGCGTTGTATGACCTTATCGACCAGCTTCGAACCGAACTCGACTGCGCGGTGCTGATGGTGTCTCATGACCTCCATCTGGTCATGGCGAAAACCGACGAAGTACTGTGCCTGAACCATCACATCTGCTGCTCCGGCACGCCGGAAGTGGTTTCGATGCATCCGGAATTTATTTCGATGTTTGGCCCACGCGGCGCACAGCAGCTCGGCATCTATCGTCATCAGCACAATCACCGCCACGATTTACAGGGACGCATTGTTCTGCGCAGAGGGAACGACCGCTCATGATTGAATTACTGTTTCCCGGCTGGCTCGCCGGGATCATGCTGGCCTGCGCCGCGGGCCCGCTCGGCTCGTTCGTGGTCTGGCGTCGGATGTCCTATTTTGGTGATACGCTGGCGCACGCCTCATTGCTCGGCGTGGCGTTTGGCCTGTTGTTAAACGTGAATCCATTTTATGCCGTTATTGCCGTAACGCTGATTCTGGCAGCAGGTCTGGTGTGGCTTGAGCGCCGCCCTCACCTCGCGGTGGACACGCTGCTCGGAATTATGGCGCACAGCGCATTGTCGCTGGGCCTGGTGGTAGTCAGCCTGATGTCCAACGTGCGCGTCGATCTGATGGCATATCTGTTTGGCGATCTGCTGGCCGTCACGCCACAAGATCTGGTATCCATTGCGCTCGGCGTGATTGTGGTTGTCGCCATTCTGCTCTGGCAGTGGCGAAATCTGCTGTCGATGACCATCAGCCCGGATCTGGCCTTTGTCGACGGCGTGAAGCTCCAGCGCGTTAAGCTGCTGCTGATGCTGGTGACCGCATTGACCATCGGTGTGGCGATGAAGTTTGTCGGCGCGTTGATTATCACTTCGCTACTGATTATTCCTGCCGCCACCGCACGCCGTTTTGCCCGCACGCCGGAGCAGATGGCAGGAATTGCCGTGGGCGTGGGAATGATTGCAGTCACCGGCGGCCTGACGTTCTCGGCGCTCTACGACACGCCCGCTGGGCCTTCAGTGGTGCTCTGCGCCGCCGCGCTGTTTATGCTTAGCATGAGCAAGAAAACGGCGCAGTAGTCTCCATTGCCCGGCGGCGCACTCGTTGCCGGGCATATCATTCATAACCATATCCCGCTAACACTTTCAGCGCATTGATGTCCATCTTCGCAATCCACAGGCAATACTCCCCCACACGACGCCGATCGAGTTCGTCCGGCTGAATAGCGTCGTATTCCCCCTGGCGATATTTATATTTTGAGAAGCACGTGCTGCCCGCTGTCGCGTGAATATGCAACGTCAGTCCGTCAATGAATCCATCGTTATTGCTTTCCATATCCAGAACACGTTCGCGACAATTTTGCAGGTAGTCGCCCCAGCGCTCATTGGCCGCTATCTCCGCGGCATACATTGATAAGACGCTTCTGTACCATCCCGGCCAGGTTCCCCAATTCGCTTTGTCCGGGCCAAAATCCTCTGCCAGCATTCTTGCCCAGTGCATCTGGCGATCGAGAAACGCAATCATCTTGTCGCTGTCGAGCATAACGGAATGACCACAGCCAAAACGGTGATCGTGTCGGACATTGTGACGCTTGCAAAAATCGAGCATTTTCTCTCTGAAATCTGCCCGGAAGTGATAATTTCCTCGCCCATGAACCGGGTAAATCGGCTCAAAATCAGCCAGATAATGCGTCAGAAAAACGTCCGCATCGGTTCTCAGCAGCCAGCGATACTGGCGCAGAAGATCGTTTATATGTGCTCCGCTCAGGCAGGCGATAGAGTTGATGAAGTGATAGTTTTCAAACAACGGTTCAGTCTGAGAGTAAGGCAGAACGGGAAGCGTAATCAGGCCCGGTTCATCCGGAAAGGTACCGCTCAGTGCCGGATGATGTGCGATGACCAGATCTGAACGTTTCCAGCATCCGCTGTAGATCCAGCTTTTATAAAGCCAGGTGAACTCCTCGCGCATCGCTGGCGTATCGTCAATGTAGGTGATGATACCGAGAGATTTACTGCCTGTTTCCATAATATGCTCCCGCCCACGGGGCGAATCCTTTCAGAAGGCGGGAATTATAATAACAATGCGCAGGCGACAGCAGGCATGAGCGAATTGCGCCGCAGAAATCAGATTTCAGCAGCAGCAGTATTCTTAGATGGGTGGCCCGTAGAGGCAGCTGAAAGCCGCCGTTAAGGCATTTCCGGGGGCGTGATGCCGAAGTGATTCCAGGCGCGGACAGTCGCCATACGCCCGCGCGGCGTGCGCTGGATAAAGCCCTGCTGAATCAGGTACGGCTCCAGCACGTCTTCTATCGTTTCACGCTCTTCACCGATTGCCGCCGCCAGGTTATCCAGCCCCACCGGGCCGCCGAAGAATTTGTCGATCACCGCCAGCAGCAGTTTGCGGTCCATGTAGTCGAAGCCTTCCGCATCGACGTTCAGCATGTCCAGCGCCTGGGCGGCAATCTCCAAAGAGATGGTGCCATCGTGGCGTACTTCGGCGAAGTCGCGCACGCGCCGCAGCAGGCGGTTAGCGATACGCGGCGTGCCGCGCGCGCGACGGGCGACTTCCAGCGCGCCTTCATCGCTCATCTCAAGCCCCATAAAGCGGGCGCTGCGCCCGACGATATGCTGTAGATCCGGCACCTGATAAAACTCGAGGCGCTGCACGATGCCGAAGCGGTCGCGCAGCGGCGAAGTCAGCGAGCCAGCGCGAGTTGTCGCACCAATCAGGGTAAACGGCGGGAGATCGATTTTAATGGAGCGTGCCGCGGGGCCTTCGCCAATCATGATATCCAGCTGATAATCTTCCATCGCCGGATAGAGCACTTCTTCGACAACCGGAGAAAGACGGTGAATTTCGTCGATGAACAGCACGTCGTGCGGTTCGAGGTTGGTCAGCATCGCCGCCAGATCGCCCGCCTTTTCCAGCACCGGGCCGGAGGTGGTGCGCAGGTTAACGCCCATTTCGTTGGCGACGATATTGGCAAGGGTTGTTTTACCGAGCCCCGGCGGGCCGAAAATCAGCAGATGATCGAGCGCTTCACCGCGCAGCTTCGCCGCCTGAATAAAGATTTCCATCTGCGAGCGCACCTGCGGCTGGCCGATATACTCTTCCAGCAGCTTCGGGCGAATCGCACGATCGACAACGTCATCAGGGGTAATACTGTCTGCGGAGACCAGGCGGTCAGCTTCAATCATCCGTTACCTCACATCGCGGCGCGAAGCGCGTCGCGGATTAGCGTTTCACTGCTGGCATCCGGCGTGGCAATTTTGCTCACCATCCGGCTGGCTTCCTGTGGTTTATAGCCCAGCGCCACCAGTGCAGCAACCGCTTCCTGTTCGGCATCGTCCGAAGCCTGGCTTGCCGGAGAGGTCAGTACCAGATCGGCGGCTGGCGTAAACAGGTCGCCGTGCAGACCTTTGAAGCGGTCCTTCATTTCCACCACCAGACGCTCGGCGGTTTTCTTCCCGATGCCCGGCAGTTTCACCAGCGCAGCGGAATCTTCACGCTCTACGGCGTTCACAAACTGCGGAGCCGACATGCCGGAAAGGATCGCCAGCGCCAGCTTTGGCCCAACGCCGTTGGTTTTAATCAACTCTTTAAACAGCGTGCGCTCTTGCTTGTTGTTGAAACCAAACAGCAGCTGCGCGTCTTCACGCACCACGAAGTGGGTGAAGATGATGGCCTCTTTGCCCTGATCCGGCAGCTCGTAGAAACAGGTCATCGGCATATGCACTTCATAGCCCACGCCGCCCGCCTCCAGTAAAACCAGCGGGGGTTGTTTTTCAATGATGATGCCTCTGAGTCTGCCGATCACGTGACGCTCCTGCGTATTGAGAGTTAAAGCCAATGCGCTATCATAAAAAAAGGCTGGATGAATATCCAGCCTCTATTCGCTTATTCTAGCGTAATCTTCCGCGCGCCAGGTTGAGCCTTGATTCACTCATCTGCATCGCGTTCTGGCTGATGTGGCAATGCGTGATGGCAATCGCCAGCGCATCGGCGGCATCCGCCTGCGGGTTAGCCGGAAGCTTAAGCAAGGTACGCACCATGTGCTGCACCTGGCTCTTTTCCGCGCCGCCGTTGCCGACGACGGTTTGCTTCACCTGGCGGGCTGCGTACTCAAACACAGGAAGATCCTGGTTTACCGCCGCAACGATCGCCACGCCCCGCGCCTGGCCAAGCTTCAGCGCAGAGTCGGCGTTCTTCGCCATAAACACCTGTTCAATGGCGAAGAAATCCGGCTGGAACTGGGTGATGATTTCCGACACGCCAGCGTAAATCAGCTTCAGGCGCGACGGCAGATCTTCCACTTTGGTGCGAATACAGCCGCTGCCAAGGTAGGTTAGCTGCCGTCCAACCTGACGAATAACGCCGTAACCGGTCACGCGTGAGCCCGGGTCAATGCCGAGAATGATCGCCATCACGCGTCTCCGGTCAGGTCAGATTGACAGTGCGCCATTACAGCGTAGCCGCCACCTCATCAGAGATCTCGCCGTTGTGGTAGACTTCCTGGACGTCGTCACAGTCTTCCAGCATGTCGATCAGGCGCAGCAGTTTTGGTGCGGTTTCCGCGTCCATGTCCGCTTTGGTGGATGGAATCATGGAGACTTCAGCGTTGTCCACTTTCAGGCCAGCCGCTTCCAGCGCGTCTCGCACTGCACCCATTTCTTCCCACGCGGTGTACACGTCAATCGCGCCGTCGTCGAAGGTCACAACGTCTTCCGCACCCGCTTCCAGCGCCGCTTCCATGATCGCGTCTTCGTCGCCCTGCTCGAAGGAAATCACGCCTTTTTTGCTGAACAGGTATGCCACAGAACCATCGGTGCCAAGATTGCCGCCGGTTTTGGTGAAGGCGTGACGCACTTCGGCAACGGTACGGTTACGGTTGTCAGACAGGCATTCCACCATTACCGCGGTGCCGCCAGGGCCGTAACCTTCATAAATGATGGTTTCCATGTTCGCGTCTTCATCGCCGCCCACGCCGCGTGCGATTGCACGGTTCAGGGTGTCACGCGTCATGTTATTGGACAGCGCTTTGTCGATGGCCGCACGCAGACGTGGGTTAGAGCCCGCATCGCCGCCGCCCAGACGCGCAGCGGTAACCAGCTCGCGAATGATTTTGGTGAAGATCTTACCGCGCTTGGCATCCTGTGCCGCTTTGCGGTGCTTGGTGTTGGCCCATTTACTATGACCTGCCATAAAAATATTCTCCGAAAAGAGCAGCCCTCAGGCCGCTTTAATTACAAATTCTTCAATCGCCTGCCGGTTGCTCCACGATTTGGTGAGTGCGACGGCCTCAGCCGCAGCAACCCAGCGCCAGGCGAGATGTTCACTGATCTCTGGCTGACGTTCGTGAGGCAGCGCAAGACAGAACCACGATTCCGTATTGCGCTCAGTGCCTGGAGCATAGCGATGACGTAAATGCGTAAAGATTTCAAACTCCACCGTGCGCTGACAGTCGATTAAGGCCAGCTGCTCGTCGGCAACGTCAATGGCGACCTCTTCCTTTACTTCACGTACGGCGGCCTGCAACGCGGTTTCACCTTCTTCAAGGCTGCCGGTAACCGACTGCCAGAACGCTGGATCGTCGCGTCGCTGCAACATCAGCACCCGCTTCGTGTCCTGGGCATAAATCACCACTAAAACAGAAACCGGGCGCTTGAATGTCATTTTACTTGTTCTCCGCAGACTCTTTTGCCTCTTTCGCCACAACCTGGATACCCAGTTCGCTCAGAGAAGCCGGATTAGCGAAGCTTGGCGCTTCGGTCATCAGGCACGCTGCCGCGGTGGTTTTCGGGAAGGCGATAACATCACGGATGTTGTCGGTGCCGGTCAGCAGCATGGTCAGACGGTCCAGACCAAACGCCAGGCCCGCGTGCGGCGGCGTGCCGTACTTCAGGGCGTCTAACAGGAAGCCGAACTTCTCGCGCTGTTCCTGTTCGTTGATGCCCAGAATGCCGAACACAGTCTGCTGCATTTCACCGCTGTGGATACGGACCGAACCGCCACCCACTTCATAGCCATTAATGACCATATCGTAGGCATTCGCCACGGCGTCTTCAGCAGAGGTTTTCAGCTCAGATGCCGTCATGTCTTTTGGTGACGTGAACGGATGGTGCATCGCGGTCAGGCCGCCTTCGCCGTCGTCTTCGAACATCGGGAAGTCAATAACCCACAGCGGCGCCCATTTGGCTTCGTCAGTGATGCTCAGATCTTTACCGACTTTCAGGCGCAGCGCACCCATCGAGTCTGCAACCACTTTTTTGTTGTCCGCGCCGAAGAAGATCATGTCGCCATCCTGCGCACCGGTGCGGTTCAGGATCTCTTCAATGATTTCAGCGTTGAGGAATTTTGCAACCGGGCTGGTGATGCCTTCCAGACCTTTTGCACGCTCGGTGACTTTAATATAGGCCAGACCTTTCGCGCCGTAGATCTTAATGAAGTTGCCGTAGTCGTCGATCTGCTTACGGCTCAGGCTCGCACCGCCAGGAACGCGCAGTGCGGCAACGCGGCCTTTGGCATCATTTGCCGGGCCAGCAAACACGGCAAACTCAACGCTTTTCAGCAGGTCAGCAACATCGACCAGCTCCATCGGGTTACGCAGGTCTGGCTTATCGGAACCGTAACGACGCTCGGCTTCGGCAAAGGTCATGATCGGGAAATCACCCAGATCCACGCCTTTGATTTCCAGCCACAGCTGACGCACCATCGCTTCCATCACTTCACGCACCTGAGGGGCAGTCATGAAGGACGTTTCAACGTCGATCTGAGTAAATTCAGGCTGGCGGTCGGCGCGCAGGTCTTCGTCACGGAAGCATTTCACAATCTGATAATAGCGATCGAAACCGGACATCATCAGCAGCTGTTTGAACAGCTGAGGAGACTGTGGCAGCGCATAGAACTTGCCTTTGTGCACGCGGGATGGCACCAGATAGTCACGCGCGCCTTCCGGCGTGGCTTTGGTCAGCATCGGGGTTTCGATATCGAGGAAACCGTGGTCATCCATAAAGCGGCGCACGAAGCTGGTGATTTTGGCGCGAGTCTTCAGGCGGTTTGCCATTTCCGGACGACGCAGGTCGAGATAGCGGTACTTCAGACGCGCTTCTTCGGTGTTAACGTGGTTAGAATCGAGCGGCAGAGCGTCTGAACGGTTGATGATCTCGAGGTCAGATGCCAGCACTTCGATTTCGCCTGTCGCCATATCGGCGTTGACGTTTTTCGCATCACGCGCACGCACGGTGCCGGTGACTTTAATGCAGAACTCATTACGCAGTTCGGAAGCCAGCTTTAGGGCTTCGGCCGTGTCCGGATCGAAAAACACCTGCACGATGCCTTCGCGGTCACGCATATCGATGAAGATAAGGCTGCCGAGATCACGGCGGCGGTTGACCCAACCACACAGAGTCACCTGCTGCCCAACGTGGGACTGACGCAGCTGCCCGCAATATTCTGTACGCATGAGAGTTCCCTTAACTTAGCCGCAGGCACACCTGTCGCAGCTTTAGCTGAATGTCACAACTGGATGAAAAAAGGGGGCTATTATACTGGAAATTCTGGCTCAGGATAAGTCCGTCGCGCACCAGGCGCACGTTTGCTGTACGCTCTTCGTGCCTGCTCACAAAAATTAACAATTTTGTGACGCGGCCAGGACGCCTCTCAGCGTATGGTTAGCGGCCTAATCAAGTGATTTAACGGGGATGATGATGATTGAACTGAACGCAAAAAAAACCGCGCTGGTCGTGATTGATCTTCAGGAAGGCATTCTGCCTTTCGCGGGCGGACCGCACACGGCTGACGACGTGGTCGCGAAATCGGCGAAGCTCGCCGAGAAATGTCGCGCGCAGGGATCGCCCGTTGTCATGGTCCGCGTCGGCTGGTCTGCTGATTTCGCCGAAGCGTTGAAGCAGCCTGTGGATGCCCAGGCTGCCGCTCATGCGCTGCCAGACAACTGGTGGACATACCCGCAGGCGCTGGGTAAAAAAGAGAGCGATATTGAAGTAACCAAGCGTCAGTGGGGCGCGTTCTACGGCACCGACCTGGAGCTGCAGCTGCGTCGTCGCGGAATCGACACCATTATTCTCTGCGGCATTTCCACCAATATCGGCGTGGAATCCACCGCCCGCAACGCGTGGGAACTGGGCTTTAACTTAGTGATTGCCGAAGATGCGTGCAGCGCAGCAAGCGCCGACCAGCATCAGGGCAGTATGAAAAACATCTTCCCGCGTCTGGGTCGCGTGCGCAGCACAGAGGAAATTATCTCTTCCCTATGAGTAACTCTAAGATTTTCGCGTTGCAGAAAGGCGGCAAACCTGTAAATCCCCGGGAGCTTACTGAAGTAAGTGACCGGGGTGAACAGGTGCAGCCAACGCATTTGCAGCGTGAAAAGCGACGAGTTTATATCGGCCTGCCGCAATGGTCGCACCCTAAATGGGTGCGCCTTGGCATCACCAGCCTCGAAGAGTACGCCCGCCACTTTAACTGTGTGGAGGGTAACACCACGCTCTATGCCCTGCCCCGCGCAGAAATCGTTCAGCGCTGGCGCGAGCAAACCACCGACGCGTTTCGTTTCTGCTTTAAATTCCCGGCAACGATAAGCCATCAGGCCTCGCTCAGGCATTGCGACGATTTAACGGCCGAATTTTTCGATCGCATGCATCCGCTGGCTAACCGCATCGGTCAGTACTGGCTGCAGCTGCCCGCCACGTTTGCACCGGCTGATTTGCCGGCGCTGTGGCAGTTTCTTGATACGTTACCGAAGGAGTTTACCTACGGGGTGGAAGTCCGCCATCAACGCTTTTTCACCAAAGGCGAAGAGGAGAAGCAGCTCAACCGCGGTCTGCACGAGCGCGGCGTGAATCGGGTGATACTCGACAGCCGACCGGTTCACAGCGCCGTTCCGCACAGTGAAGCCATCATTGAAGCCCAGCGTAAAAAACCGAAGGTGCATGTTCATGCCGTGGTGACGGCGCAAAATCCGATGGTGCGCTTTATCGGCAGCGACAACATGCTGCAAAACCGTGAAATGTTTGCCGTCTGGCTGAAAGCGCTGCCAAAGTGGGCGGCCAGCACTACGCCGTACCTTTTCCTGCACACACCGGATATAGCTCAGGCGCCAGAACTGGTGGACACCCTGTGGGCAGATTTACGGCAGGCTCTGCCGGAGATTGGCCCGGCTCCCGCCATCCCGCAGCAAACTTCGCTTTTTTGAGTTATTCTTCCTGCCAGAATCAGAGCCATCAGTCAGTAAAGGGAGTTTGTATGGTTAGCGCGCTTTACGCCGTATTAGGTGCGTTGCTGTTAATTAAGTTTTCTTTCGACGTGGTTCGCCTGCGCCAGCAGTATCGCGTCGCCTACGGTGACGGCGGCTTCAGCGAACTGCAAAGCGCCATCCGCATTCACGGTAACGCGGTGGAATATATCCCCATTGGCCTGCTGTTACTGCTGTTTATGGAGATGAACGGCGCGGAAACCTGGATGGTGCACGTCTGCGGGCTGCTGCTGATTGCCGGACGCCTGATGCACTATTACGGCTTCCACCATCGACTGTTTCGCTGGCGGCGCTCGGCGATGAGCGCCACCTGGTGTTCGCTTGTGCTGATGGTGCTGGCAAACCTCTGGTATCTGCCCTGGGAGTTGGTTTTCTCCCTGCGTTAGCGCACAATACGCCGTTTTTTATTTTCTGGAATCACGTTATGCCCCATCGCGACACGCTTTTTTCTGCTCCGATCGCAAGCCTGGGCGACTGGACCTTTGATGAACGGGTAGCCGAAGTCTTCCCCGACATGATCCAGCGTTCCGTACCAGGCTACTCCAATATCATTTCGATGATAGGCATGCTGGCGGAGCGTTTTGTTCAGCCCGACACACAGGTGTATGACCTCGGCTGCTCTCTCGGCGCCGCAACCCTGTCGATTCGCCGTAATATCGCCGCTGAAGGCTGCAAAATCATCGGTATTGATAACTCCCCGGCAATGGTCGAGCGCTGCCGTCGTCATATTGATGCTTATAAAGCCCCGACCCCGGTGGAGATTATTGAAGGCGACATCCGTGACGTTCAGATTGAGAACGCCTCGATGGTGGTCCTCAACTTCACCCTGCAATTCCTCGAGCCCGCAGAGCGCCAGGCGTTGCTGACGAAAATCTGTCAGGGCCTTAACCCAGGCGGAGCGCTGGTGCTGTCGGAGAAATTCAGCTTCGAAGACCAAAAAGTCGGCGAGTTGCTGTTCAATATGCATCATGACTTCAAGCGGGCGAATGGCTACAGCGAGCTGGAGATCAGCCAGAAGCGCAGCATGCTGGAAAACGTGATGCTTACCGATTCAGTGGAAACCCATAAAGCGCGCCTGCATACCGCCGGGTTTGCCCACAGCGAGCTATGGTTCCAGTGCTTTAACTTCGGTTCGCTGGTCGCGCTGAAAGCCGGAGCAGACGAATGATCGAGTTTGGCAATTTCTATCAGTTGATCGCCAAAGATCCGCTGCTCTCCCGCTGGCTGGAAACGCTGCCTGCCCAGATTGGCGCCTGGCAGCGTGAAGGCGTCCACGGTCTGATGAAGCAGTGGTCGCGCGCCGTAGAGTTTATGCCGGAAATTCAGCCGTGGAAGCTGGATTTGCTGCACAGCGTCACCGCGGAAAGCGAAACGCCGTTAAGCGAAGGCCAGAAGACGCGCATGGAAGTGCTGCTGCGCAACCTGATGCCGTGGCGCAAAGGGCCATTTTCACTGTACGGCGTTGATATCGACACCGAATGGCGCTCCGACTGGAAATGGGATCGCGTGCTGCCTCATCTGTCTGATTTAACCGGCCGCACCATTCTCGACGTGGGCTGCGGCAGCGGTTATCACATGTGGCGCATGATTGGCGCAGGCGCGAAGCTCGCGGTCGGTATCGACCCGACTCAGCTTTTCCTCTGTCAGTTCGAAGCGGTGCGTAAGCTGCTGGGCAACGATCAGCGCGCGCACCTGTTGCCGCTCGGCATTGAACAGCTCCCTGCGCTTAATGCGTTTGATACCGTCTTCTCGATGGGCGTGCTGTATCACCGCCGATCGCCGCTTGAGCACCTGTGGCAGCTAAAAGACCAGCTGGTCAGCGAAGGCGAGCTGGTGCTGGAAACGCTAGTTGTCGAAGGCGATGAAAACACCGTGCTGGTACCGGGTGACCGCTACGCACAGATGCGCAACGTCTACTTCATTCCGTCGGCTCCGGCGCTGAAGCAGTGGCTGGAAAAATGCGGGTTTGTTGACGTGCGAATTGTGGACATGAACGTCACCAGCACCGAAGAGCAGCGCCGCACCGAGTGGATGGTCACCGAGTCGCTCGCCGACTTCCTCGACCCGAACGACAACAGCAAAACCATTGAAGGCTACCCTGCTCCGCTGCGGGCGGTGATTGTGGCGAAAAAGCCATAAATTACCGGATGGCACTTTCGCTTATCCAGCCTACCGATTCGTACTTGTAGGCCCGTGCAAGCTAAGCGCCGCCGGGCATCAGATAAAAAAAGGCCCCTGTTAATGGCAGGGGCCTGGTACAAATAAGCATCACATTGGGCGACATGATGCACGGTAAAATCACTGTGGCTTGTAGCGGTCAACGATCGCCTTCATCTCTGCTACCGATTCGCCGTTGACGGCGTATCGTGAATACTCATCTGCCGTCGGGTCTGTCGACATCGATAATCCCGGATTGCGGTACTGCATCGCCGAAGGCACCCACTGCCCGGCAGAGCTGTGAACCTCTCGTATTCCTGCATCAAGGAACAACGCCAGATTACCGGCGCGCACGCCAGCACCTGCCATAATGATTGGAGCATCACTGCGGGTAATAAGTTCCCGAAGAAGTGAAAGTCCTTTTTCCGCCGACGGCTGCTGCCCTGAGGTCAGCACACGCGCCACCCCAAGTTCAGCCAGATTATCAAAGGCCTGCTGCGGATCCGCGCACATATCAAACGCGCGATGAAAAGTGACTGCCAGATCGCCTGCGGCTTCCATGACCTGACGCATCCGCGGCATATCCACATTGCCTTGCGCATCCAGAAGGCCAATCACCAGCCCCGGAAAGCCAAGTCCACGTACGGTGCGCACATCTTCGAGCATGGCGGCAAATTCGCCGTCGGTGTAGCAAAAATCGCCGCCGCGCGGGCGAATAATCGGGTGCACGGGAATCGTCACCTGCTGGCGCACCGATTTCAGCACGCCCAGCGACGGCGTCAGGCCCCCTTCCAGCGGCGCGGCGCACAGCTCAATGCGGTCTGCGCCTCTGTTCTGCGCCTCACGCGCACACTCCATGCTGTAACAGCACACTTCCAGCAAAGCCATTCCCTTCTCCTTTTCTGACGGGTGCGACATCATGACACACTCTTTTGGCGCAGATGCCGCGTAAGCTCACATTGTTGTATCGCCTGCTTCGCTGGCAACAATCTCTTCAATGGACCACGGGTGGAATTTGATCGTTACTTTGCCGTCTGTCACCGCAAGCGTTGGGTTCGGCAGGCGTTCACGCTCACCTTTTGGTGAACTGGTTTTGACGAAAATACCCGGCTGGCTTAACCCCTCATCGGAGAGCAGCGCCAGCGCCCGCGCGTTCAGCGTTTCCGGCTCACCGGGCAGAACGATTTCGATGTGTTCCCAGCCTTCATGCGGATAGCGCTTTTCACCCGGCCACGGCAGCTCAACAACCGTGAACTGCCAGTGCGCCACGCAAACCGGCTCATGCAATTTGAACAGGCAAATCGGACGACCGTTGATAATGTTCTCAGACAGCAGTTCGCCACACTGTTCAAAACCGTTACGCCAGCGTTCCGCCGTGGCGTTCTGGTGGCAGCGCAGCGAGATGTGGTCTGCGTTCAGCGGGCCGGTTTCCAGCCCAAGGCGGGCCGTCAGTTCATGCAGCGCCTGCTCAAAACGCGGCAAGTCCGCGTGAATATCCTGTAGAGCCTCGATTGTTTGCCAGTTCACATACTCACCTTTGCTTTGTTTTGCAGGCCGCTAATTTACCCTGTTGTACTGGCACAACCAACTGCTGATTAACCCACCGCGCCAGGGCTGACGGCATGGTGCAAATGCAGTATACTGTCGGGCTTAATTTCTCCCCATTTCGGCGCTGCCTGTGCTTTCGCGCAGCGCCATAACGTAAGGTATTCCGGTGAATATTCAGGCGCTTCTCTCAGAAAAAGTCAGTCAGGCGATGATTGCGGCAGGTGCACCTGCCGATTGCGAACCGCAGGTTCGTCAGTCAGCCAAAGTTCAGTTCGGCGACTATCAGGCCAACGGCATGATGGCCGTTGCCAAAAAACTGGGCATGGCGCCACGACAGCTTGCAGAGCAGGTTCTGACCCACCTCGATCTCAGCGGCATCGCCAGCAAGGTTGAAATTGCCGGTCCGGGCTTTATCAATATTTTCCTCGATCCGGCGTTTCTGGCCCAGGGCGTAAACGATGCGCTGAAATCCGATCGTCTTGGCGTGGCGAAGCCTGAAGCCCAGACCATCGTTATCGACTACTCTGCGCCGAACGTAGCCAAAGAAATGCACGTCGGTCACCTGCGTTCCACCATTATCGGCGATGCTGCCGTCCGTACTCAGGAATTCCTCGGCCATAAAGTGATCCGCGCCAACCACGTCGGCGACTGGGGTACCCAGTTCGGGATGCTGATTGCCTGGCTGGAAAAACAGCAGCAGGACAACGCCGGTGAAATGGCGCTGGCCGATCTCGAAGGCTTCTACCGTGATGCGAAAAAGCACTACGACGAAGATGAAGCCTTTGCCGAGCGCGCCCGTAACTACGTGGTGAAATTGCAGGGCGGCGATGCGTACTTCCTCGAGATGTGGCGCAAGCTGGTCGACATCACCATGACGCAAAACCAGATCACCTACGATCGCCTGAACGTCACCCTCACCCGCGACGACGTCATGGGTGAAAGCCTGTACAACCCCATGCTGCCGGGCATTGTGGCAGACCTGAAGGCCAAAGGCCTGGCGGTTGAGAGCGAAGGCGCGACCGTGGTGTTCCTTGATGAGTACAAAAACAAGGACGGCGACCCGATGGGCGTCATCATCCAGAAAAAGGATGGCGGCTACCTCTACACCACCACCGATATCGCCTGCGCGAAATATCGCTATGAAAACCTGCATGCCGATCGCGTGCTCTATTACATCGACTCGCGCCAGCACCAGCACCTGATGCAGGCCTGGACCATCGTACGTAAAGCCGGTTACGTGCCGGAAAGCGTGCCGCTGGAGCACCACATGTTCGGCATGATGCTGGGCAAAGACGGCAAGCCGTTCAAAACCCGCGCCGGTGGCACCGTGAAGCTCGCCGATCTGCTGGACGAAGCGCTCGAACGAGCCCGCAAACTGGTTGCCGAGAAAAACCCGGACATGCCGGCCGACGAGCTGGAAAAACTGGCCAATACCGTCGGTATCGGTGCGGTGAAATACGCGGATCTCTCCAAAAACCGCACCACCGATTACGTATTCGACTGGGACAACATGCTGGCATTCGAAGGCAATACCGCGCCGTACATGCAGTACGCCTACACCCGCGTGCTGTCCGTATTCCGTAAAGCGGAGCTGGATGAGAGCGCCATCGTCAACGCCAGCGTAGTCATTACCGAAGATCGCGAAGCCCAGCTGGCTGCGCGCCTGCTGCAGTTCGAAGAAACCCTGAACGTGGTTGCCCGTGAAGGTACGCCGCACGTGATGTGCGCATACCTCTACGATCTGGCCGGTCTTTTCTCCGGCTTCTACGAGCATTGCCCGATTCTGAGCGCTGAAAGCGAAGAAGTGCGTAACAGTCGCCTCAAGCTGGCGCTGCTGACCGCGAAAACGCTGAAGCTTGGTCTGGATACCCTCGGTATCGACACCGTAGAGCGGATGTAACAACCCATTGCCTGATGTCGTTTCGCTTATCAGGCCTGCAAAAAACCGGCATTCGTTGCCGGTTTTTTTATGCTCAGAAATACTTCCGCAAATATTCCGTCAGGCAAAGGATCGCCATCGCCTGGCCATAGGGCATCGAGGTCAGCGGGATCTGGCGGTAAAAGTCCAGATTGCTACCCATCCCGGTGCCAAACGACGTCTGCAGCAGCTCCCCTTCCGGTGAGATATTCGCCACAATGCCGCGAATCGCTTTCTCAGCCACTTCCGCGTATTCCCCGGTCACGTAGCGCTTGCGCACCGATTTCAGAATGCCGTAAGCAAAGCCCGCCGTGGCGGAAGCCTCAAGATAGGAGTGCGGGTCGTCGAGCAGCGTATGCCACAGACCGCTGTCATCCTGGCACTTCGCCAGCGCGGCAATCTGTGCATTCAGCACCTGCACCAGGTAACGGTGCACGGCGTTGTTTTCCGGGAGATCCACAAGCTCAAGAAAATCCGGAATGACGATGGTCAGCCAGCTGTTGCCCCTGGCCCAGCGCGCATTAGCAAAGTTATGTTTCCCGTCGTAGCTCCAGCCGTGGAACCAGAGCCCCGTCTGCTTGTCCATCAGGTTTTGCACGTGCAGCAGAAACTGATAGACCGCCTCCTCCACGTATTCCGGCTTATTCAGCAGCTTGCCGATTTTCGCCAGCGGCAGAACGGTCATCATCAGCGTGTCATCCCACATCTGCTGATGGTTTTCTTCCGCCAGGGTGATGTGCTGCATCCCGCCGTGCCCGGTGCGCGGCATGTCGTACATCGCCCACTCCGCCCAGCTTTCGAGCCACGGCAGATACTGTGGATTTTTTGTCTCCTCGTAGCGCCAGGCCAGCGTCAGGAACGGCGCCATGGTATTGACGTTTTTGGTGGTTGCCCCTTCGGCAAAACGGTCAGCAAACCAGCCGTCGATGATGTCACGCATCTGCTCATCACCGGTTTGCTGAAAATACTGGTGAATGCCGTAGAGCCCGACGCCGTGGGTCCACTCCCACCCCGCCCAGCCTTTGGTGTCAATCACCCGCCCATCGTCAAGGCGCAGCAGGAACGCCCCACTCTCATCCTTGATGTTGACCAGATTGTGCGTGACCTTCTGGATCAGCGCTTTCAGTTCGTCCCGGGCGATAAAGCGCTCCGGCTGACGCAGTAATGGGCTGTGTTTGACAGGCCAGACTTTCATTTCGTTAACCTCTGTTATATGTCGAATTGAGTGGCACACCCTGCTTCAGCCCCGGGGCCGCAGGCTTGTTGCGATTCAGATAGCCAATATTGTTGTTGCCCCACAGCGAGTCGAACGGCATACCGGCCAGCATCTCCACGGTAGCCCTTGCTTCAGGCGTTGCCGCTTCGGCAAAGGCATGCCCGGACGCGCGCATTTTGGCGGTCTCTTCGCGCAGGACGCTGTGGGTTTGCAGATTCAGCTTAAAGCGCAGCGAGACCAGGAAACCGCAAATCAGTACCGCGATGGTGCCAAAGCTCAGGATCATCAGAATGGTATGGCTGACTTCCGCAGGCTGCGTTTTCTGCCCGGAGACAAAACCGGAGAGCTGCATAATGATACCCACCAGCATGATGGCGCCGGCCTGCGAAGCCTTGCGGGTCAGCGTCATGATCCCGGCAAAAATGCCCTCGCGGCGCTGGCCGGTGATCACCTCATCCACATCCGCGATGTAGGTATAAGTGTTCCACGGCACATAGTTGATGCCGCCGCGCCCGAGGCCCGCAATCGCCGAAAGCAGCAGCATCAGCGACCAGATGTCGCTTAAGCCCGAGTAATAGAGCACGGCATAGGAGAGCGAACTCAGGCCGAACAGCACCACCACCATCCGGTAGGATGGCGCAGGCCCGAAACGGATGCACAGCGGCATCATGGCGATCACGGCAATGAACTGAAAAATGGCCATCGTGCCCATCAGGCTCGAGGCAACGGAAGCCTCCTGCATCAGCACAAACACCACGTAATAAGTGAACACCGCGTTGAACACGTCCTGGGCGATATAGCCACCGAGATACATGCCCAGATGCTGGCGGAAAATTTTGATGCGCAGCGTCGAAGTGAGCTCAATGATCAAACGATTAAGGCTCTGGCCAAGGCTGAGCTGTTTTTTCTCTTCTTCCGCCTGCAGCGCGGCTTCGCTCCACTCTTCACGCGGGCGCTCCCAGGTAAAGAACCAGACGAAGGTCAGCATCAGCGCGCAGAGCACCGAGAACACCAGGCTTGCGTAGAAGAAGGAAATGGCGTTGTCCTTACCGAACTGCGTCAGCAGAATACCCGGCAAGAAAGAGGCCAGAATTGCCGACATTTGCGCCATCGAAATGCGCGCGCCGGAGAATTTTGTTTTCTGTTTGAAATCGTCGGTCATCTCCGGTACCAGCGTTTCGTACGGCACCAGAATCATGGTGTAGACGATATCAAACAGCAGATAGGTCAGCAGGTAGTACCAGAAGCCCATGTCGCCAACCCACATAAAGGAGTAGCTGAATACGCAGGGAATACCGAGCAGAATAAAGAACTTGCGTCGCCCGAAGCGTTTTCCGGCCCAGGTGGAACCAAAGTTATCCGTCAGGAAGCCCATCAGCGGACTGACTACCGCATCCAGTACCCTGGCGGTGGCGAAGATAAAAGTGGCCTCGATAGGCGAGAGTCCGCAGAAGGTGGTGTAAAAATACAAAAGCCAGGCGGCGGTCAGCGCGGTAGTTCCTGCGCCGAGGAAATCGCCCGACCCGTAGGCGAGATAGTTTGCTAAGCCGATTTTACGTGTTTTCATTTGCCGTCATTCCCGTGTGTGATCAGGAAAACCCGCCTCATCAGTGCTGAGGATGTCCATACACGGCTACAGTAGAGCGTTGCTTTGGGTGAAACCTTTTCATTTTTGCCAGCCCATTGCTGCGGATGGCAAAAACGCAAAGAGTCAAAGAACCTGCCTCACTGATTTATAAAACGGCGTTTCGATTGATTCAAAAGATGAGGTCAAAAATGCGAACCTGCCAGCATAAACACCGCTGACAGGCCGTATGAAAGGATTAGCGGTAATTCACAATCACCTGATTGCTTTGCACGTTCAACGCCGGAATAAGCCTTCCGCCGCCCGGGACCTCCCAGACAAAGCGCAGCGGCTCAGAGGCCGGGATGTTCTGCAGGCCCCACGTATTGCCACTCTGGCCGTCCAGCTCCACGCAACGGGTTTGCGAGCAGAGCCGCACCCGCAGCCCGGCGGGCGTCGGGCCAATCAGCGTGTAGCGCCAGGCGATCATCGTCACCAGACCGCTCGCAGGCTGAGAAGGCATCAGCGGCGGCGACGACATGGATTCGCCGCGATGGCTGAGAATGATTCCACGGCTGCTGGCCTGCCAGGCACCTTCACCCGTCGCCTGTACGCACAGCGGGAAAAGCAGCAGCCAGAGCAAACGGCGCATTACTTACCTCCGATAGTGGCGGTCATGCGGATCTGACGGTTATCCGACAGCTCCAGGTTCGACAGCACCACCAGCTGCGGCAGATTACGCCGCAGGAAGCGGGAAAGTAGCGGCCGCAGCGCATGGTTGACCAGCAGCACCGGCGGCGCGCCGAGCATCTCCTGGCGCGACAACGCTTCCTGGGTCTGCGCCAGCAGGCGATCCGCCAGGCCCGGTTCCAGGCCACCGCCGTTTTGCAGCGCCTGAAGCAGCAGGCGCTCCAGCGGCGTATCCAGCCCGATAACCTGCACTTCACCGTTGCCCGGGAACCACTGCTGGGTGATGGCGCGGCCCAGCGCCACGCGCACCACGTTGGTCAGCTCATGCGGGTCGGTCTGCACCGGCGCATGTTCTGCCAGCGTTTCCAGAATGGTACGCATATCGCGAATCGGCACTTTTTCATCCAGTAAGTTCTGCAGGACTTTATGCAGCGTGGTCAACGTCACCACGCCCGGCACCAGATCTTCGGTCAGCTTCGGCATCTCCTGGGTGACGCGGTCGAGCAGCTGCTGCGCTTCCTGACGCCCGAAGAGTTCCGCAGAGTGCAGGCTAATCAGATGATTGAGGTGCGTGGCAACCACGGTACTGGCCTCAACCACGGTAAAGCCCTGAATTTGCGCCTGCTCTTTGAGCGCGCTTTCAATCCAGATAGCCGCGAGGCCAAAGGCCGGATCGACGGTTGGCTCGCCGGGCAGCGTACCTGCGGCGGTGCCGGGGTTAATCGCCAGCCAGCGCCCCGGATAGGCATCGCCGCTGCCGATATCGACGCCTTTGAGCAAAATACGGTAGCGCGCAGGAGGTAAATCCATATTGTCGCGGATATGAACGACCGGCGGCAGGAAGCCCATCTCCTGAGCAAACTTCTTGCGGATCGAACGAATGCGCCCTAACAGTTCGCCGTCCTGCTGAGAGTCGACCATTGGGATCAGGCGATAGCCCACTTCCATCCCCAGCGTGTCTTCCAGCTGCACGTCATTCCACGTGGCTTCAACCGCCTGCGGGTTTTCCTGCGTGCGAACCGGCGCGGCTTCCGCCGGAGCCTGTTGCTCACGCCCGCGAAGCCACCAGGCCAGGCCCAGCAGCGCGGCGGTAAACAGCAGGAAGACAAAGTTTGGCATTCCCGGCACCAGCCCGAGCAAACCGAGCACGGCAGCGCTTAGCAGCATGACGCGCGGATTGCTGAACAGCTGGCCGACCATCTGCTCACCGACGTCCTGATCGGTCGCGACACGGGTGACGATGACGCCCGCAGCGGTGGAGATCACCAGCGCCGGGATCTGTGCGACAAGGCCATCACCGATGGTCAGCAGCGTATAAGACTCTGCGGCATGGCCTAAATCCATTTCGTGTTGCAGAACGCCCACCAGCAGACCACCAATGACGTTAATCACCATGATCAAAATCCCGGCAATGGCGTCGCCGCGCACGAACTTACTCGCACCGTCCATTGAGCCGTAAAAATCCGCTTCCTGGGTCACTTCCGCACGGCGACGTTTGGCGTCATCTTCGCCAATCAGTCCGGCGTTGAGGTCCGCATCAATAGCCATCTGCTTGCCCGGCATCCCGTCCAGCACGAAACGTGCGCCCACTTCGGCGATACGACCCGCACCCTTGGTGATAACCATGAAGTTGATGATAACAAGAATGATGAACACCACGATCCCGATGGCAAAGTTGCCGCCCACCAGGAAGTGGCCGAAGGCCTCAACCACCTTCCCCGCCGCCGCCGCCCCGGTATGCCCTTCCATCAGGATGATGCGGGTTGAGGCCACGTTCAGCGCCAGGCGCAGCAGCGTGGTGAACAGCAAAATGGTCGGGAAGGCGGCAAACTCCAGCGTGCGCTGGGTAAACATCGCCACCAGCAGCACCATAATCGACAGCGCAATGTTAAAGGTAAACAGCAGATCGAGGACGAACGCCGGCAGCGGCAGCACCATCATCGAAAGGATAAGCAGGATCAGCACCGGCCCGGCAAGAACCTGCCATTGGGTAGATTTGAAATTGCCGGGCAGGCGCAGCATTGCGACCAGATTAGCCATCAGTGTCAGTCTCGTTCAAAAAATCCAGTGCGTCAGGCACCGGTAAATTATCAGGTTTCTTCGGCGGCAGACCGCCTGCCAGGCGCAAGCGTTTGAGCTGCCAGACCCAGGCCAGCACTTCCGCTACGGCGGCGTAGAGCGTACCCGGGATTTGCTGGCCAATTTCGGCATGACGGTAGAGCGCACGCGCCAGCGGCGGCGCCTGTAAAACAGGAATACGGTTTTCCTCGCCCAGGTCACGAATTTTTAACGCGATTAGTCCGGCCCCTTTAGCGACCACCTTCGGCGCGCTCATCTTGCTTTCTTCATACTTCAGCGCTACCGCGTAGTGGGTCGGGTTCATCACAATCACATCGGCTTTCGGCACGTCCGCCATCATGCGACGGCGCGCAGCGGCACGCTGCATCTGACGAATGCGCCCTTTCACGTGCGGATCGCCTTCGCTCTGCTTGAACTCATCGCGAATATCCTGACGTGACATACGCAGCTTTTTGATGTGGCTGTAAATCTGAAAGAAGACGTCAAAGCCCACCATCGGGATGACGCCCAGCGCCACCAGCAGCGCGCAAAGGCCCACCAGGTTGAGGGCATTGCCCATGGCGGTCATCGGCGATTCGCTGATAAGCCGCATCATGTCCGGCCAGTGAACCCAGACGAACAACCCTGCCACGCAGCCCACCAGCACCGATTTCAAAATGGCTTTCAGCAGCTCGGCCGCCGACTGGGCAGAAAACATGCGCCCAA
Organism: Scandinavium sp.; assembly: GCF_032012665.1. NCBI lineage: Bacteria > Pseudomonadati > Pseudomonadota > Gammaproteobacteria > Enterobacterales > Enterobacteriaceae > Scandinavium > Scandinavium sp. Next base: position 101,707 of record NZ_DALZVG010000011.1, on the reverse strand, counting down.
TCCCCGGCAAGGGGTTGAGCTTATCGAATTTAAACGCGAGCGATTTCGGGCTGAACACCAGCCCGCCGAGCATCACCGGGCCGAGAATAGCGACCACTACCACGCCGAAAATCAGCGGCATCAGCGCCAGCATTGCCTGCTTAATCAGCGAAATGATTTGCCCGAGGATCAGGTTTGGATCGCTGACAATGCTGTGGTCGAAGTGCAGGCCCGACGACAGCAGTCCCGCCAGCCTGCGCGCCAGCGCTTCGCCACCGAACCACAGCACGCAGACGCCAACCAGCAAAATTAAGAATGACGTCAGCTCGCGCGATCGCGGAATTTGCCCCTCCTCACGCGCTTTCTCAAGCCGTTGGGGCGTGGGGGCTTCTGTTTTGTCTTCGTTGTCGCTTTCGTCTGCCACAGACAGCATCCTGCAAATACAGTTCTGAGGACATAATGCCAGCGAAGGGAAAGGCCAATGGCCGGAAAAGGAGGTAAATGTGTGGGCTAATGACTGCATTAGCCCACGAAGAGGATTACTGCGCGACCCAGCCGCCGTCCATGTTCCAGGCAGCACCACGCACCTGTTCGGCGGCGTCGCTGCACAGGAAGCAGGTCAGGCTGCCAAGCTGTTCAGGCGTGACGAACGCTCCGGAAGGCTGCTTCTCACCGAGCAGGCTGTCGCGAGCGGCATCCGGGCTTTCCCCTTTGGCAATTCGGGCATCAATCTGCTGCTGCACCAGCGGCGTCAGTACCCAGCCCGGGCAAAGCGCATTGCTGGTGATGCCCGTTTGCGCCAGCTCCAGCGCGGTGGTTTTGGTGAAGCCCACCACGCCGTGCTTCGCCGCCACGTACGCCGCCTTATTCTTTGAGGCCACCAGTCCATGCACCGAGGCAATGTTAATGATGCGGCCCCAGTTTTTCGCCTTCATGGCGGGCAGCGCAAGCCGCGTCGTGTGAAACACCGCCGATAAATTGATGGCGAGAATGGCGTTCCATTTGTCGACCGGAAACTCATCCACCGGCGCGACGTGCTGGATACCGGCGTTATTCACCAGAATGTCCACCCCGCCGAACTCTTCCCGGGCCCAGGCCATCATCGCCTCTATTTGCCCGGCCGAACTTAAGTCCGCAGGATGATAGCCATACCTCACGCCCAGCCCGTCGAGCTGTGCTTTCGCGCCATCCACGTCGCCAAAGCCGTTGAGAATAACCGCCGCACCCTGTTTTGCCAGCGCGACAGCAATCCCTAATCCAATCCCGCTGGTGGAGCCAGTCACCAACGCAGTTTTGCCTTTCAGCATGTGAAATCTCCTTAAACGATCCCGGTGGTGTAGTAGACGGCAATCACGAACAGCACCGCCAGACTTTTAATCAGGGTGATAGCAAAGATACCGCCGTAGGCCTGGCGATGGCTCAGACCAGTGATGGCGAGCAGAGTAATGACCGCACCGTTATGCGGCAGCGTGTCCATCCCACCGCTCGCCATCGACGCCACGCGATGCAGCACCTCCAGCGGAATATTGGCGGCGTGGGCGGCGGCGATAAACGTATCGGACATCGCCGCCAGCGCAATACTCATCCCGCCGGAAGCGGACCCCGTGATCCCCGCAAGGGTCGTCACGCTGATGGCCTCGTTCAGTAACGGATTAGGGATAGCCGCGAGCCCCTTCGACAGCACCAGGAAACCCGGCAGCGCCGCAATCACCGCGCCGAAACCATATTCCGATGCGGTATTCATTGCCGCCAGAATGGCCCCGGACACCGCCGTTCGGCTACCCTCGGCCATGCGGCCGCGAATATGACGAAAACCGCCAATCAGCACGACCAGAATGCCGATTACCAGAGCCGCTTCCACGGCCCAAATCGCGGTGATTTTTTTCACGTCAGTGTCAATGGGGGCGGCAAGCCCCGGCAGCACCAGTTGATGGGACGCGCCGTACCACTCGGGGATCCAGCGCGTGAACAGCAGGTTAAACAGCCCCACCAGAATCAGTGGCGCAATCGCCAACAGCGGATTGGGCAGATCAATGTTGTCAGGGGTTTCCGGTTCGTTTTGCAGATCCGTGCCATAGCCTTCTCCGCGCGACAGCGCTTTACGACGCTGCACATTGAGATAAAAAAGCCCGACGGCGATAATAAACAGCGAGCCAATCAGCCCAAGCCAGGGCGCGGCCCAGGCGTTAGTACCAAAGAAGCTGGTGGGAATGATGTTCTGGATTTGCGGCGTGCCCGGCAGCGCGTCCATGGTGAAAGAGAATGCGCCCAGCGCGACCGTTGCCGGAATAAGGCGCTTTGGGATGCCGCTCTGACGAAACAGCTCGGCGGCAAAGGGATAAACCGCAAAGGCCACCACGAACAGCGATACTCCGCCGTAAGTCAGCAGAGCACAAACCAGCACGATCGCCGGAATAGCGTGACGGCGCCCCAGAATACGAATGGCAGCGGCAACGATCGAACGCGAGAACCCCGACAGCTCAATCAGCTTGCCAAAAATGGCGCCCAGCAGAAACACCGGGAAGTAGAGCTTCACAAAGCCGACCATTTTTTCCATAAACAGGCCGGTGAACGCCGGGGCGACGGCGCTCGGTTCGGTCAGCAGCACCGCGCCAAGCGCCGCTATCGGGGCAAACAGAATCACGCTGTAGCCGCGATAGGCGGCCAGCATCAGCAGGGCCAGTGCGGCCAGGGCAATCAAAACGCTCATCATCACTCCAGAATTATTGTCATTGTGGGTACAAAGAAAGTGACTACGGCTTCAGGGCATGGCGCATCTGCCAGGCCCGTCGCTCACGAATGCGTTCCCTGCGTGCCTCATCCCAGTGATAAAAACCCTGCCCGCTGCGCTCGCCGGTCTGGCCCGCCGCCACTTTGTCGCGAACCAGCGCCATCATCTCTTCGCCGCTGGCGAGTTCCGGCAGCAGGTGGGCACAAATATCGGCAACGGTATTCAGCCCGGTCATGTCGGCGGCCTCCAGCGGGCCCACCATGCCGTAGCGACGCCCAAGCGAAGCGCGCATCACGCGGTCGACCTCCTCCGCCGTGGCGATCCCGTTCCCGACGATGTGCAGCGCTTCACGCAGCAGGGCAAACTGCAGCCGGTTGCCAATAAACCCCGGCGCGGCACGATTCAGGCGCACGGCTTCAAGGCCCATTTCGCTGAACAGCGTCTGGAGCACCTCAAGGTAAGCCGGGGCGGTCGCGCTGCCGGGTACCAGCTCCACCAGCGGAATAAAGTGCGGCGGATGCCAGAAGTGGGCGATCAGCAGGCGTTCAGGATGACGCATATTTTCTGCCAGCCTGTCAGGCAGCAGGCCGCTGGTGTTGCTGGCGATAATAGTCTGCGACGAAACGCAGTCCTCCAGCGTCGCGTAAAGCTTGTGCTTGAGCCCGAGCTGCTCAGGGATCGCTTCGACAATCAGTTCACAATCGCGCAGGCTGTCCATGGAGGACGTCGTTTCGATCCGGGCCAGTACGGATGCCTCGTCCTTCGGATCAAACTGGCCCGCATCGCTCAGCTCATCCAGGATCGCCGCCGCCGTTGTGTTCACTGCCGCCAGCCGCGCGAGGTCGTTATCGAGCAGCAAAACGGCTTTCCCCGTGCGGGCAAAAGCAGTGGCAATCCCCACGCCCATCAGGCCTGCGCCGATCACACAGTAACGATGCTGCATCAGCTCACTCCTCTCTCAACCGCCATCGCCACGCCCATTCCGCCGCCGACGCACAGCGTCGCCAGCCCCTTATGAGCCTCCCGGCGCTGCATTTCATACAGCAGCGAAACCAGAATGCGGCAGCCGGAAGCGCCAATCGGATGTCCCAGCGCAATCGCCCCGCCGTTGACGTTGACCCGCGCGGGGTCAAGCGCCAGACTTTTCAGGACCACCAGCGCCTGCACGGCAAACGCTTCGTTGCCTTCCACCAGATCGAGTTCATCAATATTCCAGCCCGCTTTAGCCAGACAAGCCTGCGTGGCAGGCACCGGGCCAAACCCCATAATTTGCGGATCGACGCCTGCACTGGCATATCCCGCGATGCGCGCCAGCACTGGCAACTTCATCTCGCGAGCCAAATCTTCACCCATCAGCATCACCGCTGCGGCCCCGTCGTTGAGGGTCGAGGCATTCCCGGCAGTGACCGTTCCGTCCTGCGGTAAAAAGGCCGGACGCAGCGACGCCAGGCTCTCCTGGGTGGTCTCTTTACGCGGCTGCTCGTCGGCGTCAATCACTCGCGTTTTGCCCTTTCCGACAGGCGCGGTGACCGGTGTGATTTCTGCGCGGAAGCGACCCGCCTCCTGAGCGGCAGCCGCTTTTTGCTGCGAGGCAACGGCAAAGGCGTCCTGCTGTTCCCGGCTCACCGAGTAGCGCGAGGCCAGATTTTCAGCGGTGATGCCCATGTGGTAATCGTGGAAGGCATCCCACAGGCCATCCTGAATCATGCTGTCCTGAATCTGCCGATGCCCGGCACGCAGCCCGGAACGGGCGTCAGGCAGGAGGTATGGCGCATTGCTCATACTCTCCTGGCCCCCGGCAATCACCACGCGGGCATCACCGAGCGCGATAGCTCTGGCACCTTCAATCACCGCCTGTAGCCCTGAGCCACAGACCAGATTCAGCGTCATGGCTGGCGTGGTAACCGGCAGTCCGGCCTTAAGGGCGCTCTGGCGTGCCGGATTTTGCCCGCAGCCCGCGGTTAACACCTGCCCCATCAGGACGCTGTCTATCTGCGCGGCATCGAGGCCGGTTTTTTTGAGCAGTTCGCTAATGACAATGGCCCCAAGCTCAGTGGCCGCCAGCGGAGCAAGGCCCCCCTGAAAAGCGCCAATCGGCGTGCGCGTAGCAGCCACGATGACGACGTTATGCATGATTTTTCTCCCCATCAAACAGCATTTCCGGCACATACTCAGGCACCACCAGCCGACCGGCAGTTTTACTGACGATCTCCTCAACGCTGACGCCCGGCGCCCGTTCCTTCAGCACAAACGCGCCGTTCCGAATTTCGAGCCAGGCCAGGTCGGTTAACACCTGACGAATACAGCCTGCGCCGGTCAGCGGCAGCGTGCAGCGCGAAAGCAGTTTGGATTCTCCGTTGCGTGCCGCGTGCGTCATTACCACGATGATGTTCTCTGCCCCCGCCACCAGGTCCATCGCCCCGCCCATCCCTTTCACCATTTTTCCCGGGATCATCCATGAGGCGATATTGCCCTCAACGTCCACCTCGAACGCGCCGAGCACGGTAAGGTCCACGTGACCACCGCGGATCATGGCGAAGGAGTCGGCGGAGTTAAAAATGGCGGCTCCGGGGCGTGCGGTGACGGTCTGCTTCCCGGCGTTGATCATGTCGGCATCCAGCTCGGCTTCGGTGGGAAAACTCCCCATACCGAGCAGGCCGTTTTCGGATTGCAGCATCACGTCCATGCCGTCTGGTACGTAATTGGCCACCAGCGTCGGAATACCGATGCCAAGATTGACGTAATAGCCGTCGCGCAGTTCGCGTGCCACACGCTGCGCCATCTGTTCACGAGTCAACATCCTGGCCCCTTATGCGCGCAGCGTGCGCTGTTCAATGCGTTTTTCGAAATGCCCCTGAATCAAGCGATCGACGTAGATGCCGGGAGTGTGGATGGCCGCCGGAGCAAGCTCACCCGGGGGCACAATCTCTTCCACTTCCACCACGGTGATACGCCCGGCGCAGGCCATCAGTGGGTTGAAGTTTTGCGCCGTGTGGCGATAGATAACGTTGCCGTACCAGTCCGCTTTCCAGCCCTTCACAATGGCGAAGTCGCCGCGTAAAGCCTGCTCCAGGATGTAAGGCCGACCGTCAAAATCGCGTACCTCTTTGCCCTCGGCGACAGGTGTGCCGTAGCCGGTGGCGGTGTAAAACGCCGGAATACCTGCCCCACCCGCCCGCAGCTTTTCCGCCAGCGTTCCCTGAGGCGTGAGCTCGGCCTCCAGCTCCCCGGAAATCACCTGTTGCTCAAACAGCGCATTTTCCCCAACGTAGGAGGCAATCACTTTGCTGATTTGTCTTGTTTCCAGCAGCAGTCCCAGCCCGAAGCCGTCCACGCCGCAGTTATTGGAGACCACCGTCAAATTCTTCACCGACCGGCGGCGAATTTCCGCAATCAGATTTTCCGGTATACCGCAGAGGCCAAAGCCGCCGGCCAGCACGGTCATGCCATCAGTTATGCCTTCCAGCGCGTCGGCGTAGCTGCCAACGCGTTTATCCAGTCCTGCCATTGCCTGCCCTCCTTTTGTGGTTGGGGCATCATCACGGGCAGGAACTCATCTGTTAATTTTGAATTTGTGAGCGATTAATGAGTTTTCCAAATCAATAAATTGTTAAATCAATGTTTTCATATCGTTAAGAAAAACAAAAATGAAAATGAGCATCAAACAGTTACGCGCGTTTTTAGCGGTAGCTCACACTCTGAACTTTGCTCAGGCGAGTGAAAAACTGAATATGTCGCAGCCTGCGTTGAGCCTGGCTATCCACGGTCTGGAAGAGGCTCTGGGCGGAATGCTGTTCACCCGCACTACCCGACGGGTGGCGCTGACCGCCGAAGGCGATGCCTTTTTTCCGATGGCGCGACGGCTGCTGGCCGACTGGGACAATACCGAAGAGGCGATGCGCCAGCGCTTTACGCTGCAAACCGGCAAAGTGTCGGTAGCGGCGATGCCCTCATTTGCCGCCAATGCCCTGCCGCCGGTGCTGAAAGCCTTTCGCGACCGCTATCGTGGCGTCAACGTGACCGTGCATGATGTGATTAATGAGCAAGTGATTGAGATGGTGAGCGAGGGGCGAGTGGAAATGGGGGTGGCGTTCGAGCCTGCGGCATCGTCCAGCCTGCAATTTACCCCATTGGGGGTCGATCGCTTTGTGGCCGTAGTGCCCCGTCTCAGCACGCTGGCGCAGAAGCCGAACGTGACATGGCGGGAGCTGCTGATGTCTGATTTCATCACCCTTCAGCGCCCGTCCGCCGTACGTATACTGCTGGAAGAAACGCTGATTCAGCACGGCCATTCGCTGAAGGTGGCGTTTGAGAGCCATCAGCTGGTGACGGTTGGCAGGATGGTGGCAAGCGGGCTTGGGGTCAGCGCCGTTCCGGCGTTGTGCGAAGCACAAATGGGGGAGCTTGGTGCGGTGTGCGTCCCGCTGGGGAACCCGGTGATTGAGCGGCAAATTGGCGTGATTCGTACTGCCCACGGCCCGCTTTCTGCCGCAGCAGCCGCTCTGCTGAATACCATTCTTCAGCAGTTCAAGCTGCGATAAAAAACAACAGGAGGCCGTAGCCTCCTGCCACACTCCTGCCCGGTGGCGGCTGCGCCTTACCGGGCCTACAATCCGGGCCCGAAGTGATGTACGGAGCCGACTTCCAGGCTACAGGCTACAGGCTACAGGCTACAGGCTACAGGCTACAGGCTACAGGCTTCTCAGATTATTGAATACGCTCGGCCTTCAGCTCTTTGCCATTTTTCCAGAGCGTGAACGTCAATGTATAGCTTTTGTCTTCGGTTGATTTGGTCCCCGCATAGAAGGCATATGCTTTCCCTGGCTCAAAGGTATACCCGTCAAGTGGGACGCATTTATTACCTGAGAGCAGCGGGCCAGAGCCATCAGGAAACTGCTTATCCAGCCTGTTAGCCTGGTTGCCTACTTCATTGACTTCTATCGAATAGACCTGCTCCTGACCTTCGGTTGGAAGTAAGATGCAAACTTTATCACTCACGGTCGTCACTTCAGCACGCATCATTATCGGACGAGGATCTCTCAGATGGCACCCGGCCAGCTGCGCCGCCGCCAGTGTGACTGCAAGGGGTAATATTATCTTCATTACAATGTCCTATCGTATTTCAGGAGGCAGTATTTTCCTGCTGATAAGTCTCTTTCCTGAAGTACATCTCACCGTTCGGTGCCATCCCTACACGTTTTCCCTGAAGGCCAAACGGCAGATAGCTGTCGCAGTGTACCCATATCCTGTGATACTGGATGCTACTGCCGAAGATGTTACTGGCCAGCCTGATTTCGCCCAACGTAAGGCGGCGAAGTATGCCTTCTTTCTCTTCCATATGTTTCCTGGTTCCCTGGACTGAATGGAGGAATACGTTAGCAAATCACCCATCTGCCCGCGCCCGGATTATAGGGTTTACAGGCATTTTCAGACTGAAGGCTACGCAGGAATCCTGGACGACAGCAGCGATAAAAAACAACAGGAGGCCGTAGCCTCCTGTCACATTTATGCCCGGTTGCGGATGCGGTAATTTAAGGTGCGAACCGTAGGCCGGATAAGCGAAGCGTTATCCGGCACTTTGTCCGCTAAATCAGAACCCTAAGCTATCCAGCAGATCGTCCACCTGATCCTGGCTTGCAACCACGCCCGCTTTGCTGGTGTCCATCTGCGGGCCGTTCAGCAGGCTTTCGTTTTCCCGCTTCTGGCGCGTGCTCTGGTCAGGCATGTTTTCCAGCAGCACCATCAGCAGCTGACGCTCAATCTCCTGGATAACGTCCATCATCCGCTTGATCACCTGGCCGGTCAGATCCTGGAAGTCCTGCGCCATCATGATTTCCAGCAGTTGGGCGTTGGTGAAGCTGGTGTGCTTCGGCACGTCTGCAAGATAGCTGCGGGTGTCGGTCACCAGTTCACGGGCATCGCTCAGTTCAATTGGGTTCTCAAACCACTCGTCCCAGCGGCCAGAGAGCGCCTTGGCCTCTTTTTCCATCTGGTTCTGATGCGGCTGCGAAAGCTCCACGCAGTTCAGCGCGCGTTCTGCGGCCTGAGCTGTCATCTGCACGACGTAATCCAGACGATCGCGGGCATCCGGAATAGCCTCTGCCGCTTCGGCAATCGCCTGATCCAGGCCCAGCTCGCGCAGGCTGTCACGCAGCATACGGGTGAGGCTGCCAATCCGGGCGATGATGTCGCCTGCGGAATGCTCATCAGTCGGTTTTACGGGGTGTTGAGTCATCGTCATGGCCTCACATACCGAGCTTTTCGAAGATTTTGTTCAGCTTCTCCTCGAGGATAGCCGCCGTAAACGGTTTCACAACGTAGCCGCTGGCACCCGCCTGCGCCGCTGCGATGATGTTCTCTTTCTTCGCTTCCGCCGTGACCATCAGTACCGGCAAAGCCGCCATTGCGCCGTTGCCGCGAATGGTTTTCAGCAGGTCCAGACCGTCCATGTTCGGCATGTTCCAGTCTGAAATCACAAAGCCAAACCCGCCCGCCTGTAGCTTGTTCAGCGCATCCACGCCGTCTTCCGCTTCTTCAACGTTGTTGAATCCCAGCTCTTTCAGCAGGTTGCGCACAATGCGACGCATGGTGGAAAAGTCATCCACAACCAGAAACTTAAGCTCTTTATCCGCCATTTACTTTTACTCCCCTTAAATACGTATCGCCTGTCCGGCACTGATTTTCGCCAGCATCTGCTGGCTTACCTGGCTGAGATCGACCACTTCGCTGACGCCACCCATATTGATGGCCTCACGCGGCATGCCGAACACCACACAACTTGCTTCGTTCTGGGCAATGGTCCAGGCGCCCGCCTGGTGCATCGCCAGCATTCCGGCGGCGCCGTCGTTGCCCATGCCGGTGAGGATCACCCCCACGGCATTGCGCCCGGCGTTTTTCGCCACCGAATGAAACAGCACATCCACCGACGGACGGTGCCGGTTCACCGGCGGCCCGTCATGAATTTTGATTTGATAATTCGCCCCGCTTCGCGCCAGCTCCATGTGCTTGTCGCCCGGTGCGATGTAGGCATGGCCCGGCAGCACGCGCTCGCCGTCTTCCGCCTCTTTCACCGCAATCTGGCACAGCTTGTTCAGCCGTTCGGCGAACGAACGCGTGAAGCCCGGCGGCATATGCTGAGTGATAAGAATAGCCGGGCTGGTCAAAGGCAATGGCTGGAGTACATGGCGAATTGCCTCTGTTCCTCCGGTTGACGCGCCAATCACCAGCAGCTTTTCCGAGCTGAGCATTGGCCCGGCCTTCAGCGCCTTAGGCGCATCCAGCATCTTGTGAGCGCTCAGCTGGGCGCGCGAGGCGGCCCGCACTTTGTCGGCAATCATTTCGCTGTAGGCCAGCATGCCTTCGCGGATGCCAATCTGTGGCTTAGTGACAAAATCCACCGCCCCAAGCTCCAGCGCCCGCAGCGTCACTTCGGAACCTTTACCGGTCAGCGAAGAGACCATCACCACAGGCATCGGCCGCAGGCGCATCAGCTTTTCCAGAAAGTCGAGCCCGTCCATGCGCGGCATTTCGACGTCCAGGGTCAGAACGTCCGGGTTGAATTTCTTGATAAGATCGCGCGCCACCAGCGGATCGGGTGCGGTCGCCACCATCTCCATGTCGCTGTGGCTGTTGATAATTTCCGTCATTATCTGACGCATCAACGCCGAATCATCTACAGACAACACCCTGATTTTACTCATGCTTTATCCTTACTCAGCGCGTACACCGTCTGCCCTCGCAGACTGAACTCGCGCACGAGATTGCTGAAGTTCTCCGAGTGCCCGGCAAACAGTAATCCGTCAGGCTTAAGCAGGGGAACAAAGCGGCGCAGAATGTCCTGCTGCGTCGTCTTATCGAAGTAAATCATCACGTTACGACAAAAAATGGCGTCAAACGGCCCCGGTACGTTATAGGTCCGGTCAAGCAGGTTCACCGGGGAAAAGTCCACGTAGTTCGCCAGCTCCTGACGCACGCGCACCAGCCCGCTGTGCGGCCCGGTGCCGCGCATGAAGTAGTGCTGAAGCTGCTGCTGCGAGAGCGTTTTCAGTTCGTCCTGACGATAAACGCCGCTCTGCGCTTTGTTCAGCACCTCGGTGTCGATATCGCTGGCAAACACCTTCCAGCGACCCGGCGCGGTACCGAGCGTGTCGGCAAGCGTGATGGCTATCGAATAGGGTTCTTCCCCGGTCGAGGCCGCCGCGCTCCAGACCCGATACTCACCCTGGCGGCGCTTCGCGTGTTCGGCAAGCGTCGGGAAATGGTGCGCCTCCCGGAAAAATGCCGTCAGGTTAGTGGTCAGCGAGTTGATAAACGCCTGCCATTCGGCGCTATCCTGGTTAGCTTCCAGCATGGCCAGATAGCGGCCAAAATCATCCAGTCCCAGCTGGCGCAGACGACGCACCAGCCGGTTGTACACCATGTCGCGCTTGTGGTCGGCCAGCACGATCCCCGCGCGCTGGTAGATCAACTGGCAAATCCGACGAAACTGTGCGTCGGAGAGCGCGAGGCGCTGTGTCATCTGCGCGAGGAGTGACGATTGCCCTTGAGGCAGAGTTGCTGTCATAGCGCCTTCTTATTACTTACGTCCAGTCAGGAAACAACGGGTACGGCCAGCGGCCGCCCACCTTCGTGCTGCGATGCGTACTTCTCTTCCAGTTCAAACACCGACACCAGCGCGGTCAGGTTATTGGCCTGCCCGGCCAGCTGGTCCGTTGCCGCGGCGGCTTCTTCTACCAGTGAGGCGTTTTGTTGAGTGACCTGATCCATCTGGCTTACCGCCAGCGCCACCTGCTCAATACCGCGGCGCTGTTCGTCCGACGCCGATGCGATTTCGCCCATGATGTCGTTTACCTGCGTCACGGAGCGAACAATCTCATTCATCGTGTTAGCGGCGGTATCCACCAGCGTTGACCCTTCCTGCACCCGGGCAACTGACTCTTCAATCAGGCCTTTAATTTCTTTCGCTGCCTGGGCGCTGCGGCTGGCGAGGTTACGCACTTCACCGGCCACAACCGCGAATCCACGTCCCTGCTCTCCGGCACGCGCCGCTTCCACGGCTGCGTTAAGCGCCAGAATGTTGGTCTGGAAGGCGATGCCGTCGATAACGCTGATGATGTCGCCGATTTTCTGCGAACTGGTGGCAATTTCATGCATCGTTTCCGCTACGTGCGAGGCCTGCTCACCACCGCGCTTCGCGGTGCTTGCCGCGGTGCTGGCAAGGCCGGATGCCTGACGGGCGTTATCGGCGTTTTGCCCGACCGTGGCGGTCAGCTGCTCCATGCTGGCGGCCGTTTCGGCAAGCGAGGCCGCCTGCTGTTCGGTGCGCGAAGACAAATCGTTATTGCCTGCGGCAATCTCTGAAATCCCGGTATGCATGGCATGGCTACCCTGGCGCACCTGGCTTACGGTGCCGCGCAGGGCGACCTGCATTGCCTTCAGCCCGGCGAAAATCGCCGAAATTTCATTTTTGCCATACACCAAAATCGGTCTGGCGAGATTGCCTTTGGCAATACTCTCGAAGTGGTCGCTGATGATGGCGAGCGGCTGGACAATCATTCGACGGGTCCACAGCAGCGCTCCACCAACCAGTACCACCGCCAGAATCACCACCACGCCAAAGATCAGCGCTGAGCGGTGATAATTGCTTTCCCCTGCCTCACGAGCCGCCTCAACGTGTGAACCGATATATTGGATCCAGTTACGCCAGCTGCCATCAAACCCCTCCTGAGCCTGCTGTACCGGTGCGGTCATGAAGTCTGAAAGCTGATTGCTTTCAAGCCACGCCACCTGATGCTCCAGCGCACCGTGCCAGTCGGCATAACTTTTCTTCGTTTGATCCTTCAGCACCTGTGCGTCTTCGCTCATTGCCGGGAAGGCCATGAACTCGGCAAACTCTTTATCCGCCTGCTTCAGGCTCTGATGCGCCCCGGCAATCAGCGCCTTAATGTCTTCAGGCGGATAGCTGAGCGCGGTCAGCGTGCCGGCCTTATTCAGCGACGTGCTGGCCTGCAACAGCACCACCCGGGCGTCGCCGAGGCTGTTTAATAGCTGATTTCCCTTTTCCACTTGCCCAAGAGCCTGCTGTCCATCGCGAAATGCCAGAAACGACAACCCGTTGCTGCCCACCAGCAACAGGCCACACACCACCAGAATCACAAACAAGGTGGTCGAGATACGAATACGATTGAACATCACCACTCCCGCCAGGCGGCAACAGGCCGCGTAAAGTTAAAAGGTTTCCCAGTTATCGTCCGTTCCGACGGTTGCGCGCGCACGCTGTGGCGCCACGCTAGCCGGAACCACGCTGGTTTTTTTGCTTACTGCATGGGTACTGACTGTTGCAATCTGAAACGCCGAGACGGCGCGGGTCAGGCTGCTGGACTGCTCTTCAAGCGCGGCGGCAGCAGCAGCGGACTGCTGCACCAGCGCGGCGTTTTGCTGGGTGACTTTGTCCATCTCGGACACGGCGAGCGCCACCTGATCGATACCGCGGCTCTGCTCATCGGATGCGGAGGAAATCTCACCCATGATGTCGGTGACGCGGGTCACGGCGTTGACAATGTCATTCATGGTTTCCCCGGCGCTTTCCACCAGCACCGAACCGGTATCGACCTTCGACACGGAATCTTCAATCAGGCCTTTGATCTCTTTGGCCGCCTGAGCGCTGCGGCTCGCAAGATTACGAACTTCGCCTGCCACAACGGCAAAACCACGACCCTGTTCACCCGCGCGAGCCGCCTCCACCGCCGCATTCAGCGCCAGGATATTGGTCTGGAAGGCAATGCCGTCGATAACGCCGGTAATGTCGGAAATTTTCTGCGAACTGGCGGCGATGTCGTGCATGGTTTTCACTACGCCATCAACCACTTTTCCACCGCGCTGGGCGGTCTCGGAGGCGCTCAGCGCAAGCTGCGAAGCCTGGCGGGCGTTTTCGGCGTTCTGCTTCACGGTGGCGGTCAGCTCTTCCATGCTGGCGGCAGTTTGCTCCAGCGCGGAAGCCTGTTCTTCAGTACGGGAAGAGAGATCGTTATTGCCGAGGGCAATTTCGCTTGAGCCGCTGTAAATCGCATCCGAGCCCTGACGCACGCGGGTAACGGTGTCGATCAGCGACTGCTGCATGTGGTTCACGGTATCAGCCAGTTCCGCAATTTCGTTGCGTCCGCTGACGTTCACCGTCTGAGTTAAATCTCCCTGCGCGATACGGTGCAAATGGTTCATCACTCCCGCCAGCGGGTTCAGCAGAATATGGCGAATGCCGTACCATGCCGCCGCCAGGAGAGTTACCAGCACCAGCGCGATAATGGCGAGCTGCCACTGCGCAAACTTATAGTCCTGCTTGCTGGTGGTGAACGCATGCTGATAGAGGGTTTCACTTTGTGCTGCATAGCCCGCCATCGCGTCGCTAAGTGCGTTCTGCATACCCTGGGTCGGCTGGGCAAAATAGGCATCCATATTGCCGTTTTGCAGGAAGTTCACCAGCTCGGTCAGCCCGGCGAAATATTTCTGATAGCTGGCATCAACCGCAGCGCTGACGTCAGTCAGTTCCGGCTGTGCAGCAATTTGTGTAAACGCCGTGTAGTGTTTGGCGGCATCGGCCAGCGACGTTTTCGCGTTATTAAGCAGATCCGTTTTGGCGCTGCTTTGCTGATTTGCCGCATCCATCATCATGCGAGCAGAGGAGCGGCTGAGGTTGATGCGCGTCTGCAACATCAGCTCCCAGGTTTTGCTCAGTTCAGATTGACGGGTACGCAGCTCGTTAGAGAGAGCGAAACTTTGCTGGTTTTGCTGGAGTGACGAAAAAAGAAAGCCACCGGACAGCAGCTGAAGCAGGGCAAAGACAACCAGCACCAGCATCAACAGGGTGACAACGCGCAGACGGTTCAACATACAACACCTTTTCAATAACGTGATAACGGTGTTATCGGCATTTCACTGCGGAACTTTACTTTGCGTTAGGTCACCTCATCAGAAGGCTATGTCCACCACCAGCGTGTCGGTGTAGGTCCCCGCAGGCGGCGTGCTCTGCCCGCTCAGGATCTTCGCGGTGTAGTTATAGGTGCTCAGAGTGCCATCAGTGCTGACCAGGCTTGCAGCGCTGCTGGCCCAGCGGTCGGTACCTGTCGGCCCCCAGCGATTGCTGGTGGTGCTTTTATAGATGTCGTAGCTTATTGAATTGCTGCCTGCGACCATTTTGCGCACCGTGCCGGTGCCAGCGTTGAGGCCATTATTGATGCCGACGGTATAGACGCTGCCTTTGGTGCAGGTGATACCGACCGACTGCGATACGGAGGAGAAACCGCTTATCAGCGGCGCACTACCAAAATTGACGTCCGGCGCGCTGATAGTAATGCAGTCAGTGGTGACGGTCATGGTGAGCTGCGTTGTCACCGGCACGGTGCCGGTTTGCGGCGTACCGAGGCATATTCCGAGGACGCCCGTTGGGCATACGTTATAGCTCACATTCAGCGTCACAGTCACCTGATAGGGCCCGGCGCTGACGCTCTGCCCGGATACCGTGCGAAAATAGACAGGCAGCGTGTAGCTTTTGGAGGAAAGCAGCCCGAGCAGCGTATTGCCGCTCCAGGTGTAAGTTTGCCCGACGGGTGTTTCGGTGCTGTTAGAACATGAGTTCGTACCGCATACGCGGACAGGCACCACGTCAGGGATGGTGGCGTTATCCGTACGTTTCAGTGCGGCTCGCGTGCCGGAAGTCACCGTAGCGCTCTGAACATTCATTGAGACCGTATCGTTGGTGAGCAAATTCAGCACCGTATCGCAGGTCACCACCAGATTCGCGGACGTTTGTTGTTCGGTGTTTTTGACCGTAAAGGAGGAAAGGCTGCCGAACGAGGCATTATTCATCACCACCGTACAGGCCGCATACAGCGGCGCGCTCATCAGCCAGAACAGGATCGGTAGCCCGAAAGTGCGCAACATTATTGTCTCTCCCGACAGATCAGCGGCCCGTAGGTCTGAAGTTTATGCTCCGGATTAGGCCGGGTAGTGAAGCTTGCCGCGCAGCGTTTGCCGCCCGGCAGGGTTACGGTCAGCGCGTTAGTGTCATTCAGGTTTTCCAGCCAGGCAATGCCGTCGTAGCCCACCGGCGCATCAGGTTTTCCGGGGCGCGACACAATGCTTGCCACCGGTATCGCGTCCCCTTCTTCATCATGCAGAATAACGCTGCCGACGCGCTCCTGTTCCACTGGGAACTCAAGCAGATAGCCGCTGTTACGCCGTAACGCAATGCGCCTTTCCGTCTCTTTAAGCTGCGTATCCGCCGGCAGATTCAGTGCGTTGATACTGTAGTTCGCCGGATACCAGGCGGAGACGCCGCTGATCAGCAGATACCCCTTGTCATCCGTTTCGCCGACCTGCTGATGTTCGTAATTAACGGGCACGGACGGCTGTCCGTCGGTGCTCACCACCACGAACGCATCATTAATCCTATTGGCGGCAAAAGCCTGACCGTCCATCAGCACCAGCGAGCCCATCGCCTCACCCCACCAGGTCATCTCATTTTCTTCACCATAGCCGCCGCCCTGCAGCTCGACGTTGTTGTTGCGCCAGCCGAGCGTGGCCTGCTGGTAGTTGCTCGACCGCGACTGCCGCGCCCAGGCCAGGTTCCAGCTGAAGCCGCCGTCGGAGGGCATGGTGTGGTTGTAGTTGATGCGCTGAGTGCTGCCGTAATCCGGCGTGTTTTCTGTGCTTACCGCCACGCTGTCACGATCGCCGAGCGGAATTTGCAGCGACATCGCTACCGTCCAGTCGCCGCGCTGGCGGTCGTGACTCGCCGCCAGATAAACGCTGCTGGCCCCCCACAGGCTGCGGCTCCAGGAGAGGTTCAGCAGTTCCGTCTTCTGGCTGTCAAAACTTTGTACGCCGATCCACGCCGCCCCGATATTGCCGTAGTTCCCCATGTTCAGCGACAGCGAATACTGGTCGCTGCGCTGGCTGAGGCTGGCGATAGGGTTATTTTGTGAGTCATACATGCGCGGCACATCATAGAGCGCCAGGTTACCGAAGGTTTTATCGCGATGGGTGTGCTGCGTGATAAAGCTGAACGCGCCGGTGCTGTACTGATAGCCCCAGTTCAGCTGCTGGCCGCCTTCGCCGTACATTTGGCTGTGGGTGTAGCTGCCGTTGACGATGCCGAACTGGCCAATTTTCACCAGCGCGCCCGCTCCGCCCAGCGCCAGCGAGTCAGCGCCTTCGGCATGGCTTTCCAGCGTCAGAAAATCATTTACGCCGTAGCGATACGTTCCGCTGCCGACCGCCGGGCCGTAGTCAAAATTCTCAATGCCGTAGTTGCGCCGCAGCGCCCCGAAGGTGGCCGCCCCGTCGCTGAGCCCGGGCTTAAGCATCTGACTTGCGACATAAAAGGGCAACGTGGTGCTGACCTGGCGGCCCAGCGCGTCGGTGGTCACCAGTACCGCATTGCCCGCCCCGTTGATGTAAGGCAGATTGGTGAGCGTGAACGGACCGGGCTGAAGCTGCGTCGAGCCTGCCCGATAGCCGTCAATAAACAGATCCACCGAGGTCGGCACAGCCGCATCTCCGGAAAAAGCAGGCAGCGGCCAGGTCACCAGATCGGGCCGCAGAGTAAAGTCGCGCCCGATGCGTATTCCGCCCACGCGCACGCTGTTGCTCCAGCTCAGTGAATCACTGAGCGTGTCGCCCAGCGCCCACTCCAGCGCCGTGTCGTCATCGGTATAACTCAGCGTGGTGTCATAGCGCATATAGCCATCTTCCAGCGCATTATCGCCGCTGAGACTTTGCCGGACATAGCCGGTTGAAGAGAGGCTACTTTTGCCGCTAAATAAACGTAACTCATGCCAGATGGCCGCCTGGCCCATACCCTGTTCGGTCTGGCTGGTGTAGAAGTCGTAGTTGAGCAGCGCTCCGCTGCCGTCCAGCGGTTTCACCCGCATCACGCCGTCGCCAAACGCCGCTTCTTTGGCTGCAAACCAGTCAGATGGCACAGTCAGCAGCAGCCGCTGGCCGTTGCCGTCGTATTCCGTTTTAACCTGACTCTGCGTCGAGAGATCGACTTCTCCCGCCGGAAACTGCGCAGCTGGCAACCCGGCTCGCTGCAGGTCGCCGCCAGCGATAAGCCAGTGGTTATCCTTTTGCGTCACCGGCACGACCATCTGCGTATCGTAATGGTTAATCACCAGCCCCAGCTGATACACCGACTGCTGATTAATGGTCCGGGCATCCGGCGGCGGGGGCAGCAGATCGTCGCCCGATTCCGCCTGACAAAGACCTGAGCTTAACAGTAACGTGTACATGGCAAATTTAGTCAGTTGCCCGCAGCGGACTGCCATTTCGCGTCCTGTGCATTAATGGTCGCGCTGATGGCCGTCGGATGCGTGACGCCGTCAGGCAGCGGCCAGCTTCGCGTCTGCCCGGGCAACACGTACCCCAGCAGGCCTGGCGCCACCTCCCGCTCGCGTCCTCCCTGGCGAACGGACACCTGGCTCAGGCGTACGTGCACCCGATCCCGATTTCGCACAACGATGGCTGGTTTGCCATCAAGCGTAGTCGTGCTCCAGCTCAGATTACGGCTGTCGACCAGCACGTGGTTCGCCCCTTCCGCTTCCACCGGCATACCGCTGCCATACACAAATAGCGGGATCGAATAACGCATTTGCAGTTTGAGGCCCATCTGCGGCTTGCTGTTATCGGTGGGTTGAGGGATTTCATCAATGATAACGCGGTAGGCCAGCTCTTTGCCCTGCGGCACATCGGCTTGTTTGATCAAACGAATCAGCTGTTTACCACCGCGATCGACGCGCAGGATCGGCGGACTTGCCACCACATCCTGCTGCTGCTGGTAGCGTTCAAAACCGCCTTCCTGCTGCCAGCGCACAATACGCACCTGCATGGTCGTGGCGGCCGAGCCCTGGTTCTCAATCCACAGCTCGGTGGCCTTTTTGTCTGCCGTGAGAAAGGGATCTATTGGCCAGATAAGCACCGTCGCGGCGGCCTGTACGCCGGATGAAAACAGGCAGAAAGCGCTCAGACAGGCTGGGGCTAAAAAGCGGGGCAGATAACTTGAGTTCATGTGTTTCTCCCTGATTTACCATGACAACGTCACGGTCAGTTGATCGCTGTAAGTCCCTGCCGGGCTGAACCCGGTCAGTTGCGCCGCGCCATAAAGCGTCAGCGCGATATTATCGCCATTGCTGTAGGTCACCGACACGGGCTGGTTGACCAGGATTTCCGTATTGGCCGCAAGCCCACTGCTGCTGTAGAGCCTGTACGGCACTTTATCCGTCCCGCCGGAGCGCTGCATATTGCGCACGGTGGTGTAGTTTTTCCCGCCGTCAATGGTCATGCTGAGCGCAACGCCGGGCGTGCAGGCCAGCGACAGAGACGCAGCTGGCACAAACTGCGTACTTATCTGCCCCGACTTCACGCCGCTGTAGCTGCCGAAGTTCAGCGTGCCCATCGCCCCGCCGGTGCCCATCGCCATGGAACAGCCCGGCGTGATGGTGGCACTGACCTTGAATGACTGGGAAGTGACCGTCAGCGCACTCACCGGAAAGCCCTGAGCCAGCAGCACAACCAGTTGAACAAGGCGCAGCCATCCCCTGGCTGCCCGCAGGAAGCCCGTCACACCCAATGTCATTCGTGGGCTTAATAGTTGACGCTAACGTTAATCGTGTCGGTGTAAGTTCCCGGCACAACGGTCACGCTGTTACCACCACCCTGAATGCGTCCGTACAGGGTGTAGCTGTCAACCCCGTCCGTAGTGGAAGCAATTGGTAAAGCGGCGTTGTTAGCCACCACGTTGCTGTAACCGCTGTCGCTATAGAGGCTGTAGGCCACGCCCTGCGTGGCATCGGTGGTGCTGAGCAGGTAGCGGCCTGGTGTGCCTGGCGTACCGACCACGGTAGTCGGCGCGGTGCTGTTAGTGTTACCGGTAA
Source organism: Scandinavium sp. (assembly GCF_032012665.1). NCBI lineage: Bacteria > Pseudomonadati > Pseudomonadota > Gammaproteobacteria > Enterobacterales > Enterobacteriaceae > Scandinavium > Scandinavium sp. Next base: position 82,069 of record NZ_DALZVG010000011.1, on the reverse strand, counting down.
TGGTCACCGTATAGCTGCTGGTGGTGCACTGAACGGTAAACGTATTCCCGCCGCTGGCGCCGGTCAGCTGCGTGGTAAGCGTTGAGAAGGTGGCAGGATGCGTACCAAAATCGAGCGTACCGAAGTTGATGCCGCTCTGGCTTGGGGAGCCGTTTATCAGGCAGCCGTTGGTCAGCGTCAGGGTGGCGGCAATGGTCCCGAGGCTCGTAACGGCCTGGGCTGCCGGGCCGGTCAGCGCCAGAAAACTCGCTGCGGTCAGAAGAAGACGTGTTCTCTTCATGGGGCGTCTCCGGGGTCAGAAGTCCTGGCGCTTTTCTGTTTTGCGTCAGTCGGTTATCGGGCTGCCGTTGCGGCCACCTTAACTGAAATCTAGTTCAGGGTTTTCATTCAACCAACTTTGCTACACAAATTAAGTCTTTCGCGTTATTTACACGTTTAGTTTTTATTAATCAGCTAATTACCAGCGAGTCGGCAGGAAGAAATGACAAGTTGCAGAGAATATATTGCGACTATTGCGATCTAAATCACACAGCATTTTCAGGGAGATATTAGCCGAGCTTACCGGGAGTTTAGAGGGGGTGAAATGGAGCGAAAATCCCCCGCCATTGCGACGGGGGGAAAATCATTACGCGGCACTTATCGCCGCGTTATCAAGCAGGGCCATCTCTTCGCTGTTGAGCAACTTTTCGATGTTAACCAGAATCAGCATACGCTCACCGAGCGCGCCGAGGCCGGTGAGGTATTCAGTGGAGAGCGTCACGGCAAACTCCGGCGCAGGGCGAATCTGATCGGCGGCGAGCGACAGCACGTCGGACACACCATCAACCACAATGCCCACCACGCGCTGGCTCAGGTTCAGCACGATCACTACCGTATTGTCGTTATACTCTACGTCCTGCTGACTAAATTTCACGCGCAGATCGACGATCGGCACAATCACGCCACGCAGGTTAGTCACGCCTTTGATGAACGATGGCGTGTTCGCGATACGCGTCACCTGATCGTAACCGCGAATCTCCTGCACCTTCAGGATATCAATCCCGTACTCTTCATCCCCCAACGTGAAGACCAGGAATTCCTGGCCCGATGGCTCGCCCGCCAGTTTTGCTACGTTCGTCATACCGGTCATTTTTTTCCCTTCTTAAGCATCAGGCAGCGCTGTACGCCACACGTTGTTCACGATTCAAACCCTGCAAAGCCTGAACATCGACGATCAGCGCCACGCTGCCGTCGCCGAGGATGGTGGCGGCTGAGATGCCCGGTACTTTGCGGTAGTTGCTTTCCAGATTTTTCACCACCACCTGATGCTGGCCGATCAGTTGATCCACCAGCAGCGCGTAGCGGCGGCCTGCACTTTGCAGGATAACCACGATGCCCTGGGTCGCTTCGGTTTTGGCGCCCTGAACATCAAAGACTTTCCACAGCTCCACCAGCGGCAGATATTCACCGCGCACTTCCAGCACGCGCTCGCCGCCTGCCAGCGGATGTAAGTCTTCTTCGCGCGGCTGGAGGGATTCCATTACTGCGTTGAGCGGCAGAATAAACACTTCGCCGCTCACCTTAACGGACATACCGTCGAGGATCGCCAGCGTCAGCGGCAGCAGAATACGGATTGTGGTCCCCGCGCCCTGCTTCGATTTAATCTCAACGTGGCCGCCCATCTCCTGGATGTTCCGTTTCACTACGTCCATGCCTACGCCACGCCCGGAGACGTCGGTCACCTGCTCGGCGGTGGAGAAGCCCGGCGCGAAAATCAGCATGCCGACCTCTTCGTCGGTCATGTTTTCGTTCACCGCCATCCCCTGCGAAAGCGCCTTGGCCAGGATGCGCTCACGGTTAAGGCCTGCGCCGTCGTCGGTGACTTCAATGCAGATATTGCCGCCCTGATGTTCTGCGGAAAGAATCAGGTTGCCGACGGCAGATTTTCCTGCCGTCATGCGGTTTTCCGGGGATTCAATGCCATGGTCGAGGCTGTTGCGCACGAGGTGCGTCAGCGGGTCAATAATGCGCTCGATTAAGCTTTTATCCAGCTCGGTAGAGCTGCCCATCAGGGTCAGTTCCACCTGTTTATTGAGCTTGCTCGCCAGGTCACGCACCAGGCGCGGGAAGCGACTGAAGACGTATTCCATTGGCATCATACGAATCGACATCACCGATTCCTGCAGATCGCGGGCGTTGCGCTCAAGCTGTCCCATGCTGGTGATCAGGTCACCGTGCTGAACCGGGTCGAGTTCATTGGAACGCTGCGCCAGCATCGACTGGGTGATCACCAGTTCGCCAACGAGGTTAATCAGCTGATCGACCTTCTCCACCGCCACGCGAATACTGGTCGACTCGCTGACGCGCGCCGGTTTTTCGCGATCCGCACGTGGGGCAGCAGCAGCCTCTTTTGGCACGGCTTTCAGTACCGGGGCGTTAACCACGGCAGGTGCTTCAGCCGTTTCCACTACGGTCACCGCCGGAGTTTCAGCCACCGCCGCTGGGGCGGTTTCAAACGCAATCTGGTCGGCTTCAATAACGAAGCACAGCACCGCCACGATGTCATCCTGCGACACCGCGCCGTCGAGATTCGCACTGAGAGAATCCGCCGTTTTCACCACCTGGCTAATTTGTGCGAGGTTGCTCAGCTCTTCCTGCAACATCTCCGGCTCACCGCTCTTCAGGCGGGAAAGCACGATGCGGGTCTGACCGCCGGGCTGCGCAGGCGCTATCGCCACTTCACTTTCTGGTGCTTCGTTTTCCACAACGCTCAGTTTTGCGCCTGATGCGGAAGGCACGGCTTCGCCTTTGGCTTCTAAAGCCAGCTGGCGCAGGGCCTGACAAATATATTCGAAGCTGGCAGCGTCCGGCTCCTGCGAGCTTTTATAAGCATCGAGCTGTTCCTGCATGATGTCTTTCGTTTCCAAAAACAGGTTGATAATGTCGGTATTGAGCTGCATCTCACCGCGTCGGGCGTCATCCAGCAGGTTTTCCATCAGGTGAGTGGTTTCCTGCAAGACGCTAAAGCCGAATGTGCCTGCGCCGCCTTTGATGGAGTGCGCCGCGCGAAAAATAGCGTTTAGCTGCTCGGCGTCAGGGGCTTCCGGGACGAGATCCAGCAGGTGCTGCTCCATGTCAGCCAACAACTCGTCGGCTTCATCGAAAAATGTCTGATAAAAATCGCTGATATCCATGCTCACGCTATCACCTCTGTAGAGATTGTGGCGATGTGGGACTGGCCGCCGGAGGCAGCGCCCCCGGTTGCTGTAATACGCTTAACGGTTCGTTCTGGCTTTCGGCGTTCTCATGGAGGATTGCCTGCTCAGCCTGTGAATTGAGCACCAGTAAACTGATGCGGCGGTTGATAGCGTCATCTCCGCCGTGCGGCTGTAACTTCATGGTGTTGGCCATGCCGATCACCCGCAGCACTTTGCCGTCGTCCAGGCCCCCTGCGACCAGCTCCCGACGCGAGGCGTTAGCGCGATCGGCGGAGAGCTCCCAGTTGCTGTAACCTCTGTCACCCGTAGCATACGGGTAATCATCGGTGTGGCCTGAAAGACTGATTTTGTTCGGCACTTCATTCAGTACCGGCGCAATGGCGCGCAGAATGTCGCGCATGTAGGACTCCACCTCCGCGCTGCCGGTTTTAAACATCGGGCGGTTCTGGCTGTCGATAATCTGAATGCGCAGTCCTTCCTGCACCAGATCGATTTTCAGGTACTGGCGCAGGGCTTTCAGCTTCGGATCGGACTCGATCAGCTGATCCAGCTCGCCGCGAACTTTCTTCAGCCGGTTCTGCTCCATGCGCTTTTTCAGCTCATCGATATTCGGCTCTTTTTTCACTTCGCCCTGGCGCTGGGTGTAGTCGTCCCCACCGCCGGGGATCGGGCTTTGGCTTTCGGATATGCGTGAGCCGCCGGTCACCGCAGTCGCCAGCGGCGTACGGAAATATTCGGCGATCTGAATAAGCTCTTTCGGGCTGGAGATGGAGATAAGCCACATCACCAGAAAGAACGCCATCATCGCGGTCATAAAATCGGCGTAAGCAATTTTCCACGAGCCGTGTCCGGCCCCGCTGTGGTTTTTGTGCTTGCGTCGCCTGACGACGACTATCGGGTGAGCCTGGTTTTTCATGCGTCCTCGGTCGTCGTTTGTTGTGCCGACGGATTACGCACTGCACGCACATGCTCTTCCAGCTCAATGAAAGACGGACGTTCGCTGGAGTAAAGCGTTTTACGGCCAAACTCTACCGCGATCGGCGGTGCGTAACCGTTGAGGTTCGACAGCAGCGTGATTTTGACGCACTGCATCATCTTAGTGGTTTCGGCACTTTTCTGACGCAGCACCGTCGCCAGCGGAGAAATAAAACCGTAGGCCAGCAATATACCGAGGAACGTCCCGACCATCGCATGGGCGATCATCGCCCCCAGTTCCGCCGCCGGGCGATCCGCTGAACCCAGCGCGTGCACCACGCCCATCACCGCGGCCACGATACCGAAAGCAGGCAGCGAATCACCGACGATGGCCAGGCTGTTGGCCGGAACTTCGGCTTCGCTTTCATGGGTTTCGATCTCTTCGTCCATCAGCGCTTCGATTTCGAAGGTGTTCATATTGCCGCTGATGATGAGGCGCAGGTAGTCGACGATAAACTCCAGCATCACTTTATCGGCGAGAATGCGCGGATAGCTGGCAAAGATTTCGCTCTCGGTGGGATTTTCGATGTCACGCTCCAGCGAGAACATCCCCTGCTGGCGCGACTTGGCCATCAGCCGGTACAGCAGCGCCAGCAGATCCATGTACATACTTTTGGTGTACTTCGAACGACGAAACAGCAACGGCAGCGCCTTCAGCGTGCCCTTGATGGCTTTCCCGTTGTTGCCAACGATAAACGCCCCTATCCCTGCGCCGGCGATAATGATCAATTCTGCAGGCTGATAGAGTGCCCCAAGGTGTCCGCCGGTAAATGCATACCCGCCGAAGACTGTACCAAGAACAACCAGGTAACCTAATAAGATAAGCACGACATCATCCTTCCGCTGTTGATAAGCCCGGGATGAACGACAGTGCATTTCACCGAAGCGGTGGCAAAACACTCCAGCAGCGGACCTGCGTCCGCTGCTGGAGTGTTTTGCCACACCTTACTTCGGTTAAACAGCTTGCTCTATCTGTTCATCCAGCAGTTGTGGAGATATATCGGCACCTTCGCCGGAAAGTTTACGTCTTTTTACTGCTCGCGATGGCGGCTGGCAAAGGCTGCACACAAAGCTCCCTACGGGCTGGTGAGCATGGGTGATGAAATTGCCGCCACAGCTGTTGCAGCCGCTGAGTTCCAGCATGCCGCTCTCCACAAAACGCACCAGGGTCCAGGCGCGGGTCAGGGCTAAAATTGGCCCATCTTCCTGCTGCGGGCACTGTTCGAGGTAGAGACGGTAGGCTTTAATTACGGCGTCAACGCCGTTGCACAAACCGGTTTTCAACAAATACTGCCAGGCGTTACAGAACATGGAAGAGTGAATATTCTGCTCCCAGGTCATAAACCAGTCGGTTGAGAACGGCAGCATGCCTTTTGGCGGCGGGCTCCCGCGCAGCTCTTTATACAGCTTGATGAGGCGGCCGCGGCTTAACTGCGTTTCGCTTTCGAGCATCTGTAAACGCGCGCCAAGCGTGATCAGCTCCATTGCCAGTTGTATGTCGCGGGCTTCCTGAACAATGCTTTTTTCGCTCATGATCAGGCCCTTTTCTTCCGTGCAGAGCCGTCTGCCTGGCTGGCTTCTTTTAATAAGCGTGTCGAGAGCAGGATACCGGTATGAATTTGTTGCAGATCGTCAACCCGCGACTCCTGAGTGAGTCGGGTGATGGTTTGATGGCTATCAAAGCGGAATTGACAAACCAGCTGGTTAGTCTCCGCAATCTTAACCATCTGAGGAAGCGTCAGTGCGCCGAGCGTGGTAGCCATCTCTTCGTTAATGCCGAGACGGAACATGGCAGAAGCTTTATCCTGACTAATCAAACGCTGTGCAAGTAATAAATAAGACAAATTAATGTCATAAATATGCTTTAGCAACTCGGATGTATGCATTTTTCCCATCCCGAATAACCAACCATTATTTTATGCGGCAAGGCCGCACCCCGTGATGTCGCCGGGTAAAAAACCCGGTAAAGAAAGAAACGGCCAAAATGCATAGTTGACTTAGGCGCTGCAATTTTAAACAATTCTTACAATTGACTAAGATTTTTCCTAATTCGACGCAACTCTACTCGCCAGTAATGACACATACAACGTGGCTTTACATTAAATTTGAAAATTATGTGACGCACGTCACATAAATGAGCCATTTCATAACACCAAACCCATCAATTCCCATTGTCATTTGTGTAAAAAACGGTCAAATGTCAATTCTTTTTATTCCAGCTGAGTGAATAACGGTTAAGAACATGTTCTGTTGCTCTCTTTTTCAGCAACGAAAAATCCTTTCTCATGGGCAACGAAAAGATCACAAAATGAGCCATTCGCAATTTTGACCATACCTATAAAAAACAGTAGGTTATCAGTTTATATATTCCTGATAATTACAAAGAGAAATCATTAGCATTTTGTTAATCAATTTAAGGAATTGGTTACGAGTTTATTATTTGCCTGGCGAATTTTAGATAAGTGCGTAAAAAATCAATGAACCCCGCCGGAAGCAGTTATTCTTAATATAAGAATAATTAATGAATATCAGAGCGGCCTCACATTTCCGGGCAATGCCCCCTCTTGCGGAGCCGGTCTAAACAGGGTAAGAGAAATGAATGGGCGTTTTTCGCCACGTTAAGGAGGCACAATGACCTACACGCATTTGTTAGTCGCCGTTGCACCGACACCGGAAAGTCATAAACTCGTGAGCAAAGCGGTGTCCATCGCCCGCCCCGTTAACGCCCGTATCAGCCTGATCACCTCCTCCACCGACCCGGAAATGTATAACCAGTTCGCGGCGCCAATGCTGGAGAACCTGCGGGAACTAATGCAGGAGGAAACCCGACAGTTCCTCGACGAGTTGCAGGCCCGGGCCGATTACCCGATAGCTAACGCCACCATCGCCTGCGGCGAATTAAGCGAACACATCAGGGATTTCTGCCTGAAGCAGCAGGTGGATTTGGTTATCTGCGGGAACCACAATAAAACGTTCTTTGCGCGGGCGACGTGCAGCGCCAAAACCGTCGCGGGCAACAGCGGTGTAGATGTTCTGCTGGTCTCGCTGGAAAATGAGTAACGGCTTCATCAACGATCGTACCGGATGGCAGCTACGCCTGACATCAGCATGAGGCGCATATCTGACCACCAGGCCCGGCAAGCACAGCGTCGCCGAGCGGCTATCATTTATTATGCAAGTTTAGGAAAGGCCGCGACTTTATTCTGCAAGTCACGCTCCGCCGTTCGCGGCTTTATCTGCTTTAGATCGTGAATAAAGCGCTCCTGCCAGTGGTTAATATCATTTTGCTTAATCACCTCCATCATCTCGGCATGGCGGGAAATCCTTTCCGTGAGCGGCATCGTTAATGCTCTGTCGAGTGCGGTCGCCACGTCATCCCTGTCGTAAGGATTAACGATAAGCGCGGAGGTCAATTCATTCGCCGCCCCGGCAAACTGCGACAAAACCAGCACGCCAGGGTTGGCAGGATCTTGTGCTGCCACATACTCTTTGGCCACCAGATTCATCCCGTCACGCAGCGGCGTCACCAGTCCCACGTCGGAGTAGCGAAACACCTTCATCAAAAGCTTGCGATCGAAATGCTGATTCAGGTAGTAAAGCGGCGTCCAGCCCAGCTGCCCGTACTTACCGTTGATCCGCCCGGCTGCCGTTTCCAGCTGATGACGAATATCCTGATAAGCCTGAACGTCGCCGCGCGAGGTTGGTGCAATCTGGGTGTAGCGAATATGCCCATGATGCTGTGGATACTTTTCCAGCAGCGCCTCATAGGCCTGAAAGCGCTCCGGCAGCCCTTTCGAATAGTCCAGACGCTCCACCGAAAAGATGTTCTTCATGCTCTTGAGCTCCGCTTTAAGCTGTGCCAGCTTCGGCGGTAGCGGCCCCTGCGCCTGACGGATAATCTCTTTCGGATCGATCCCTATCGGGTAGACTTCCGTGCTGAAAGTCTGTCCCCATGCGCTGTGGGTTTTACTGCCCCGGCTGGCCAGCCGCGTCAGCCCGGAGACGCCATCAAGAAATGCCAGACGATCGTTTTCGGTCTGGAAACCCAGCAGATCGTACTCACACATTTGCTCCAGCAGTTCCGCGTGCGTCGGCAGCGCATTGAACACCTCCGGCGTAGGAAACGGAATGTGCAGGAAAAAGCCAATGCGGTTGTTCACCCCACGTTTGCGCAGTTCGCTGGCAAACGGCAGCAGGTGATAATCGTGGATCCACAGCACATCGTCTTTTTTAATCAGCGGCAGAAGCTTATCGGCAAGCGTGGCGTTGACGCGCAGATACCCTTCCCATGCTTCGCGCTGGAAGTTCACTAAATCCAGACGGTAGTGGAAGGCAGGCCATAGTACGGCGTTGGAAAACTGGTTGTAGTAGAGGTCATGGTCCTGCTCATTGAGGTTGAAGGACGCCCAGGTGATGTCGCCTCGCGTCACTTTCCTGAGCGGTTCATCTTCGTTGCCGGTTTCCCCACTCCAGCCAAACCATAATCCTCCTGTGGCCTTAAGTGCCCCCAGAATACCCACCGCCAGCCCACCGGCGCTGGCTTTCTTATCATCCGGCGGAGCAATACGATTAGATACGACGATCAGGCGACTCATAGCCTTCTCTCCTGTCAGTTAGCGCATGAAGTTGTGCGAGCTGCAACAGCCAGTGATGGGTGTCCGCCACGCTTGCCAGACGCCAGTGCGCCTGCGTCTTTCCCTGTCCAACCTTGACCGAGATACCGCCTGCAGCGTTTACGACCGCAAATCCGGCCTCATCGGTCAGGTCATCGCCGACAAACACCGGCAGACGGCCAAGGAACGGCGCTTCCTGCATAAAGGCCGACACGGCGGCACCTTTATTAATGCCCTCTGGTTTAATTTCCACCACACATTTACCTGGCTGGAGCGCCAGCCCAGGAAAGCGCTTTACGGCTTCCTGGGCCAGGCTCTCAATGGCCCGCTGGTGCTGCGGTGCCTGACGGTAGTGCAGCGCGAATGCCATGCCTTTGTTTTCTACCTCGCAGCCCTCAAGCGGCGCCGCCTGCTCATTCAGCCAGTGGCGAAGCTCGGCGGCCAGCGTTGGCGGCAGCTCTACCCGGTGAAGCTGACCTTTGATATCGCGGCGTTCAGCCCCGTGAACGCCCGCCAGCGGGAAACGATACGGTGCGGCAAGCGCGTCAAGCTCAGACATTGAGCGCCCTGAGATCAAAGCCAGCGCCCCCTGCTGCTGCTGCGCCAGCTGGTGCAGCGTTAAGCGGATGGGCTCGGGAAGGGTAACCTGATCGGGATGCGGTTTGATCTCCGCCAGCGTGCCATCCAGGTCAAAGAAAAAAGCGTAATTTCCGCGAACAACCGGCGGAACGGTTAACGGGTCAGTCACCCTGTCTACCTCCTCAGCACTGCTGTTTTCAATCAGATGTTAATCAAACGTTAGCAGTGTAAGTATAGACAGTGTGACCGCCCTCGCCATTTTCAAACGAAAACGCCGGGGGAATTAGCCCCGGCGAAAGGTTAGGATTAAACTTAAAAGTTGGGGTGAAATCAGGCCGTACGCTTCGCTTTTTGCTTGTAGCGGTCGAAAATCACCGCCGCCAGCAAAATCAGACCACGCACCACATATTGGGAAAAAGGCGAGATGTTCAGCAGGTTCATCGCATTTTCCACCGTTCCCAGGATCAGGATCCCCGCCACCACATACGAGATCTTGCCGATCCCGCCCTTAAGCGACACACCGCCCAGCACGCAGGCGGAAATGACGATCAGCTCATAACCCATCGAGGTCATCGGCTGACCGCTGGTCATGCGCGAAGCCAGGATGATCCCCGCCGCCGCCGACACCAGTCCCGAAAGCACAAAGATGATGATTTTGGTGCGCACCACCGGCACACCCGCCAGACGCGCAGCTTCTTCATTTCCGCCTATGGCCAGCGTATTCCGGCCAAAAGTGGTTTTATTGAGCAGCAAACCGAACGCAGTCAGACAAACGACGGTGAGCCAGATAGGCGCGGGAAGTCCGAACCAGTTGGCGTATCCCAAAGTGAAGAAGCGCTCGTCCTCAATCCCGACCGCTTTACCATCGGAAATGATATACGCCAGACCACGCACGATTTGCATGGTGGCAAGCGTGGTGATCAGCGCATTAATTTTCAGGCGGGCGATGACAAACCCGTTCACCAGGCCACTCAGTGCTCCCAGCAGCAGCCCGGCGAACACGCCCAGCCACAGGCTTTCTGAGAGATTAATCACTACCGCCGTCGTTACCCCGGCGCAGGCAATCACCGAAGCAACGGAAAGGTCAAAATCCCCCGACGCCAGGCAAAACAGCATGCCGCACGCCACCATGCCGGACATCGAAATAGCGAGCCCCAGCCCCTTCATGTTGACGAAGCTTGCAAAGTTCGGCACAAAAATCGCACAGGCGAGGAACAGCACGGCAAATACCACCAGCATGCCGTACTGATCCCAAATGCGCCCGACGCTAAACGCATTCCGGCGCGGGCCGGATGTCGTTACTGAAGACATCATTCACTCCTCATCAGGCTACGGCCTGCGTGGTTTTAGGCATCGCCAGGCTCAGCGCCAGCTGTTCATTGGCGCTCTCATGGAGCAGCTCACCGGCAATCTCACCTTCACGCATGACGATGATCCGGTCCGCCACGCCGAGCACCTCCGGTAGATCGCTTGAGGCAAATAGCACCGCTACGCCGGACGCCGCGAGCGCATAGATAACGTTGTAGATTTCATGTTTGGCCCCGACGTCAATGCCGCGCGTCGGCTCATCGAGCAGGATGACCTTCATCTCTTCTGACAGCCAGCGGCCAAGAATGGCTTTCTGCTGGTTGCCGCCGGAAAGATTCATGATGAGCTGCTCCGCTCCCGGCGTTTTGATATTGAGAGATCGGATATGGTGTGCCGCGTTGTCCGCCTCCCAGGCGTTGTTGATCAGGCATCCGGCGCGAATGTGCCTGCGCCGGGCGCTGATGTTGATGTTGTCGCGCACCGAATGCACCGGAATAATGCCATCCGCCTTACGGTCTTCCGGGCAGAGCATCATGCCGACCCGGATAGCCTCAGCGGGTTTGCGGATATCAACCGGCTTGCCGTCAATGCTCACCTGCCCTCCGGTTATTCGCGTTCCGCCGAACAGCCCTTTCATCAGCTCGCTTCGCCCGGCACCGACCAGGCCGAACAAACCAACAATTTCGCCGCTTTTCACTGACAGGCTGATGGGCTGGCGTACACCCGGTGCTTTAACATCGTCCAGCCGCAGCCTTTCGACGCCGTATTCACGCGGCTGCCAGCCGTAGATATCACCGATTTCACGCCCCACCATCGCCTGCACCAGCAGGTCGTTATTGACCTGCGCCATGTCGTCAAACGTGCGAACGTAGCGCCCGTCTTTAAACACCGTAATGGCATCGCTGAGGGCAAAAATCTCCTCCATGCGGTGCGAAACATAAATAATGACGCGCCCTTCGTTACGCAATTCGCGGATAACGCGAAACAGGTTGTCGATTTCCCGCGCTGAGAGCGAACTGGTGGGTTCATCAAAGGCGATCACCTTGGCGTTGCGCGCCAGCGCCTTGGCAATTTCCACCATCTGCCACTGGCCAATGGAGAGATACTTCAGCGGGGTTTGCGGATCGATATCCAGCCCCAGATGTTCAAGCTGCAGTCCCGCTTCATAGTTAAGCAGCGAGCGATTAACGATCCCCCCCTTGTGCGGCATCTGCCCGAGGTAAATGTTTTCGGCTACCGTCATCTCCGGCACCAGATGCAGCTCCTGATAGATGATGGCCACCCCGGCATTCAGCGCGGCGGTCGTGTCGGTGAAGCTGACCTCTTGTCCTTTCAGCGCCAGCGTCCCGGTGCTGGGCGCGTAGTTACCGCTCAAAATCTTCAATAGCGTAGATTTTCCGGCACCGTTTTCCCCCATCAGCGCATGAACCTGCCCGGCATAGCAGTCAAAGCTGATGTCGGTCAGAGCCTTCACGCCCGGGAAGGTTTTGCTGATGCCGCGAAACGAGAGATAAGGCTGCGACTGTTGCATATGCACTCCAGAGAACACGAATCCACTTCTGTATGGCTTCTTTTGTCGGGTGACGCTTCAGCGTGGCTCTGTCTGATGCCCTCACCCCGGCCCTCTCCCACAGGGAGAGGGAGAACACACTAAAAAAACGGCGTTTTTTGCTGTTTACCTTGCCCGGTAAGCGCCAGCGCCACCGGGCAATTCAGATCACAGTCCTTTCTTCGCCAGCTCTTCTTTAAAGTTGTCGCGGGTGATCAGCACCACGTCGGTCACTGCGGTAAACTTTGGCGGCTCTACCTTTTTCTGCACCCAGTTGTAGAGCATTTCGCTGGTTTTATAGCCGTGCACGTCCGGGCTCGGCAGCAGGGAGCCGTAGAAGCCGGTCGCCTGCGCCTTAGAGAGTTCGTTCACCGCATCCACGCCGTTAATGCCGATGCCAATCACGTCTGCCGCCTTAAAGCCCTGGCCTTCCGTTGCGCGCACGCCGCCGAGCACGGTGTTGTCATTCATGCCGAGGACCAGCCAGTGCTTCACGCCAGGATGCTGCACCAGCAGCGAGTTGCCGGCGTCGAACGCGCCAGGGATATCGTTGGATTTCGTCGGGACCTTATAGATTTGCGCTTCAGGGAATCCGGCTTTTTTCAGCGCGTCCATTGAGCCGGTGGTGCGGCGACGTGCAGTGTCGAGCTCATCGGCGGTAATAGCCATCGCGCCGGTATCCTTCACGTCCCAGCCGCGTTTTTGCATCTCTTTATAGAGTTCATCCCCCTGACGCGCACCAATTTCGCTGGCCGCCATCATTACCAGCGGCACCGTCTCCATCGGCTTGCCTTTGGCGTTGACGAACTGATCGTCGACGGTAATGACCTTCATGTCATAGCTGCGCGCTTTGGCCACGATCGCGGGCCCCAGTTTCGGGTCCGGCGTACAAATCACAAACCCTTTCGCCCCGTTGGCCGCCAGGCTGTCGATGGCGTTCAGCGTTTTTTCACCGTCGGGTACGGCAATTTTAATCACCTCGAACCCTAAATCTTTCCCGGCCTTATCGGCGAAACGCCATTCGGTCTGGAACCAGGGCTCCTCCGGCTGCTTCACCAGAAAACCGAGCTTCATGTTTTCAGCGATAGCTGATTGTGACATAACCGCTGCAAGGCCAATGGCCGCCAGCGCTTTAGTGAATTTGTGCATGGTTAACTCCGGCTCTAATGTTCTTTTCCACAGGGAAATTGAGAACAGCATTTTTTATTCAGCAGAAAAACAAGGCATTAGCGGCTTCACCCGTCTGCGCATTTGTGCTGAACCATTAATAGCGGGAAATTAATTATCCATAGGAGAGCGCCATCACACCGCAGAATTACAGTTAACGCGTACATAAACTCAGCGAAAAATGACATAAATAAAGGGCGAATTGTCAGACAATTCGCCCAGGGGATAGCAGAATAATCTATATCAGCAGTCGTGAGATCCTTATCTTACCAGCGGTAATAAATATGTTCCGCATGTTCCCGAACGAAAGCTTCCTCTTCCGCCCCCCCGGCAGCCGCAGACAGATTGCGCAGAGAACCTCACCCGCCTTATCCTGCGTAGCAACAGGACGACAGCTTGCTTCACGGGTTTCTTTTTAATATCAAATTTGGCCGCGGCTGGCCGTTAGCTATTTTAAACGGATATTGATCTGCCGCATTCTCTGCAAACAGCCTGAGAACGTCATTAACGAAATACGATTAAAACATATCATATTACGCTCATCTAAAATGACGAATGATAATCCGATCGTAATTATAAAACTAACAAAGCCATATAATACTGTTAGATATAATGCCATTACCCGCTGTTTTTACGGATATTTTACTCGTTAATTACGAACTCATTAGCGCGTCATGTAACGAAGCGTAAATAATAACCTCCAGGCATTTTCTTATAATTATGGAGGGCGTATTCTGAAACCGGTCAGCGCACCAAAAGCGTTGTGGCCCGTAAAAAGTATTAACGCTGAATATCGTCGGGTTGTGTGGACAGAAAAAGTGTGAACCTTACGATTGCCGGCAGGTTTCGTAACTTCAGAAAATAAGGATATTGCTATGACGGTTCCGGGAATGGTTCAAAAACTCAATGTGCAAATGAACCTCGAGTTTTGTGCCTCAAATTTATACCTGCACCTGAGCGAATGGTGTGCCGATCACAAGCTGACCGCAACGGCTACGTTTCTGCGTTCACAGGCCCAGTCCAGCGTGACTCAAATGATGCGCGTGTTTGAATTTATGCGCAAAGCGGGTGCTTACCCGATGGTCAGAGAAACGGCCCCGGTGGATGACCGCTGTTCAACACTTGAAGATCTGTTCATTAAAACGCTGGAGGAACATCATCAGCGCCGCAGCACTCTGAGCGCGCTAGTGCTGGAAGCCAAGGCCATGCAGGATAACAGCACCCTGCGTTTTCTGACTCATCTTGAGAAAGAGCAATATCAGGATGGCGTGCTGCTGCAGGCAATCCTCGAAGAAGTGCGCAGTGCAAATAACGCAGGCTTGTGTATGCATCAGACCGACCAGCACCTGCTGAACGTCGTCAATCACCAGCAACACTAACCCTTCAATGGGCGGCTTTAGCCGCCCGCTTCATGCTCGCATTTGTTAAATAAATGTAGCCAACAGTTTGTTTTTACAGCTGTTTATAAATCCGATCTCCCTCTCACTCAATATCATTACAAAATGTAATGATTTAGCCTTTCTTTATGGATGAGACAGGTGAGACATGATTACTCTTGAATTTGCGGTCATTATTTTATGCCTGCTGGTTGGCACCCGCTTTGGCGGGATGGGCCTGGGGCTTATCAGCGGAATCGGCTTATTTATCCTGAGTTTTGTTTTTGGCCTCCAGCCCGGCAAGCCGCCGGTGGATGTGATGCTGACTATCCTTGCGGTGATTGGCTGTGCGGCCACGCTGCAAACCGCTGGCGGGCTTAACGTCATGATGCAATGCGCCGAAAAGCTGCTGCGTAAGCATCCGCAGCACATCACGCTGCTGGCCCCGTTCACCACCTGGATGCTGACGTTTCTCTGCGGCACCGGGCATGTGGTCTACACCATGTTTCCGATTATTGCGGACATCGCGCTGAAAAAAGGCATTCGTCCGGAGCGCCCTATGGCCGTCGCTTCGGTAGCATCACAAATGGCGATCACCGCTTCACCCGTCTCCGTAGCTGTCGTGTCGTTAGTCTCCATTCTCGGCGCCCAGCACGGCATTGGCCATGCATGGAGCATTCTCGACATTCTGGCGGTGTCCGTGCCCGCATCGCTGTTTGGCGTAGCGATCGCCGCACTCTGGAGCCTGCGCCGCGGGAAGGACCTGGCCGACGACCCTGCTTTTCAGGCCAAAATTCAGGATCCGAAGCAGCGTGAGTTTATCTTTGGCAGTACTGAAACGCTGCTCGACCAGCGCTTTAACCGCGAGGCTTACTGGTCAACCTGGATCTTTTTCGCCGGTATTCTGGTGGTGGTATTGCTTGGCGCCCTGCCGGACCTGCGTCCGGCCTTTGAAGTGAAAGGCAAGCTCGCCCCACTCTCCATGAATCTTGTGATTCAAATGATGATGCTGATCGCCGGGGCGGTGATGCTGGTGGTATGTAAAGTCAATGCGGCAGCCATTTCCAACGGCGCGGTGTTCAAAGCCGGGATGGTAGCGATTTTCTCCGTGTTTGGCGTGGCGTGGATGAGCGACACCTTCTTCCAGTCGCATCTGCCGGAGCTGAAATCGGCGCTGGAAGGCGTAGTTCAGAATCACCCGTGGACCTACGCGATCGTGCTCTTTTTGGTATCGAAACTGGTGAACAGCCAGGCCGCCGCGCTGACCGCCGTCGCGCCAATGGGGCTGATGCTCGGCGTTGAGCCGAAAATGCTGATTGCTTTCTTCCCGGCAGCGTATGGCTATTTTGTTCTGCCGACGTACCCAAGCGATCTGGCCTGCATCGGGTTTGACCGCTCCGGCACGACCCGCATCGGAAAATTTATCATCAACCACAGCTTTATCCTGCCGGGCCTGATTGCGGTGAGCTGCGCCTGCGTGGCGAGCTATCTGCTGGTGGAAGCGTTGTATTAGGGCGTTGCCCGGTGGCCTGACGGTATCGGGTAGCGGCTTCGCCTTACCCGACCTACGGCTTTCTGTAGGCCCGTGCAAACGAGTGCCACCGGGCATTTCTTACGAAGACTAGTGAGTACTGCTTTCCTGCGGGGTGAACTTCAGCTCAATCAGGGCAATGGCCTTTTGAATTGCACGCTGGGTGACCGGATCGGCCCCGGCGGCACTGAAATCAATTGCACGCAGCTGATTGGCCATTTTGTCGCGAACTTCAACCGGGGCGATAACGTCAATAACATCGAGGATTTGTTTGATCACCAGCTGGCAGGCGACAACGTCGGACACCAGCTCATCATTTGCAGTCAGGTTGTGAGACATAATTTACTCCTGTTTTTCAGAGCGCCATAGTAACCCGGTTTGCCGATGCCGAATAATAAAATCCCGCAAATCCGCCGTTGCGGTACGTTCCGCAATGCGCGTAAAGTGAGTAAAAATCCTGAAATGGCGTTTTATGATGAGTGAAAATATCTCCGTTAAGGAGAGCCGTGGCCTCTCTCCCGCTGCGCTGCTGGTGGCCGGAGCCTTCTTTATGGAGTTTCTCGACGGCACGGTGATCGCCACTGCGCTGCCGGATATGGCAAAAAGTTTTGGCGTGGAGGCCGTGGCGCTGAACGTGGGGATCAGCGCCTATCTGATTACGCTAGCGGTGCTGATCCCGGCAAGCGGCTGGATTGCTGACCGCTTCGGCGCCCGCAAAGTCTTTACCCTTGCGCTGTTCATTTTTACCCTCGCCTCCGTATTCTGCGGACTGGCGACCAGCGTCAACGGCTTCGTTGCGATGCGCATACTCCAGGGCGTTGGCGGCGCGCTGATGGTGCCCGTCGGGCGTCTCGCCGTGCTCAGAACCACGCCAAAACATCAGCTGATTACCGCCATCGCCACGCTTACCTGGCCCGCGCTGGTGGCGCCCATTATTGGTCCGCCGCTCGGCGGATTCATTACCAGCGTCGCCAGCTGGCGCTGGATCTTCTTTATTAATGTGCCACTCGGGCTTATCGCCATGCTGCTGGCGCTGCGCATCATTCCGGACATACGCGAAGAACAGCGTCGCCCGTTTGATCTGCCCGGCTTTGTGGCTACCGCTATCGCGATGGTAAGCCTGGTCTATGCGATGGAAGCTTTCGGCGCAGAGCATGCCCGCGGCGGCCTGCCGTTTGTGCTGCTCGCCCTCGGCGGGCTTACCTTCTGGTTTGCTCTGCGCCATTTCCGCCGCGTGGAATGGCCGATGATTCGCCTTGATGCATTACAGGTCCCGACGTTCCGGGTAACGATGTACGGCGGCTCGCTGTTTCGTGCCTCCATCAGCGCCGTGCCTTTTTTGCTACCGCTGCTGTTTCAGGTCGGCTTCGGGATGGATCCGTTTCACGCCGGGCTACTGGTGCTGGCGGTGTTCGTCGGCAACCTGACGATTAAGCCTGCCACTACGCCGCTCATCCGCTGGCTCGGTTTTCGCAAACTGCTGCTGATTAACGGCACGCTCAACGTGCTGGCGCTGCTGGCCTGCGCCTTCCTCACGCCGAATACGCCGCTATGGGTAACGCTGCTGATTCTGTATCTCGGTGGGGTATTCCGTTCGGTGCAGTTTACCGGCGTCAGTACGCTGGCGTTTGCCGATGTGCCCTCTGCGCAGATGAGCTACGCCAATACGCTGTTCAGCACCGCAACCCAGCTTGCCGTCGGGCTTGGGATCACGCTTGGCGCGATCGGCATTCGGCTCGGGGAAAAGGTTGGCGACTGGCTACAGCTGACCGCCGTACCCGGTATCAGCTTCCGGCTGGCGTTTGTGTTTATCGCCCTGATTTGCCTGATGGGAATGATTGACACACTCCAGCTGACGCGGGATGCGGGCAGTTCGGTGTCGAAACGTAAATCGTAAATGCTCCGGCGGCGCAATGCCGCCGGAGCCCTGTATTTAAGCCAGAACCTCACGTACAAAGGCCTCGATAGCCTTATCCTGGCAGTTTTCAAAGAAGCACTGCTGGAAGCGCACCCCCGAGACGGCCGTTTTCACCAGTTCCGGATCGATGGCCCGCAGGGTGTCGAGATAGTTCTCTTTCACCACCGCCGCTTTCACCTGATTCAGGATGCCCGCGTTGCGCACCTGCGGCTCTTTTCGCTCTGGCGGATAGCCTTCGCCATTGCGGCCGGTGAACGCTTTTTCAAAGATGAAGCGGACGTTCAGCTCGGCCCCCCAGCCAAAACCTTTGGCAAACGGCAGCGAAAGCGCATTTCCGTTGTTGATTTGGGCAAACAGGAACGCATCGGCCGGGTCAATGCAGTAGCCACACACCACGCCCGGATGGATATTCAGCGACATCAGTGCGCCCTGGCCAGTACCGCAGCCGGTCACGACAAAATCCACGGCTTTGGCGTTCAGCAGAATACTCGCCATAATCCCAAGATGAATATAGGTCAGGTGATGATCCTGCTCGTCGCTCATGCCGACGTTATAGACAGGAAAGCCTTTTTCATCAGCCACGGCCTTCAGCTCACGATGGATAACGGCGTTTTTCGCGGCCTGACTGTTTTCCATCATCAGTGCAATCTTCATTCTTTACTCTCCTGAAATGTGCGGAGCGCTCCGCAGGGAACAGACACAACAGGCTCACCTTAGCGCGACTCAAACACACATTCAAATTTAATGAAATTATGTTTCATTATTTACAACTGGCTTCACAGATTTCTCGCCAATAGTCGTAATGAATGATGATTCACATAATCAATAAAATCCTGTCAGGGATCCCGGCAGTTAGTTAGACTGAACACCAACGACACTATAAAAATCAGGAACCTTCTTGTGCGCTCCTTGCTAACAATGTCGCTCACTTTGCTCTGGCTCACGCTCACTATGCATGCTTATTCACTGCGGGCCGAACCCTTAACAAGCGTTAAAGATTCAACGCCCGTTCCGGTCTGGCTTTTTGATGCCGAAAACTTCGAATTCTGGCGTGACAGCAGTGGACACTATCAGGGCTATTACCCGGAGCTTATTCAGGAAATTAATAAACGCTACGGCTATCAGCTGGAACTGAAACCCATCAGCGGCGAAGAGATTGGCAAGCGCTTCAACGCTAACAGTTTTGGTGTTTACGCAGGCGTGTTAAGAACCGAGGCGCGCTCACGCAGCAAAGTGCTTTCTGCCCGGCTGTTCGATAACGAGGTTCTGGCGGCAAGCCTTAGTCGCACCGCCTCCGTGCCGGACGATCTCAACGATACCAGGGTGATTTTTCGTCGCGACGATGCCACACAGAATCAGGTGCTGACGCGCTACCCTTCCCTGCGCTTCAGCAAGATCATTCTGGTCAACAGCAGCACCGAAGCGTTTACGCTGCTGCGCGATCGCAAGGCCGATTTCTACATCAACGACGACTCTGAAATGGACGACACGCTGCATTACTACACGCTGTCGCGTCCTTTCGCTGATTTACGCCTTCCCTGCGTGATGGGATTCAGCCCTGAGCTTCGCGGTATGCGCGACAACATCAATAAGGCGATCGCCGAGTGGCAGCAGAGCGGGAAGCTGTGGGAGCTGGAAAACCGCAGTAAACGTAATTATCTGGTCAGCCGCATTCAGATAACGCCAGATGAAGCTAAATGGATCCACGACAATCGCCTCACCGTCTGGCTGCCCAGGAACGAAAACTTCGCTCCGCTGCTGTGGCAGGACGAGCGCGGCTACCACGGCACGGTGATGGACATGATTAGCGACATGCGCGATCTGCTGCACCTTAATATCGACGTAAAGTTTACCGATAACTATGTTTCTCACCTGCGCCAGGAAGCCTGGCCGGTGCGGATGGTCAACGTTGTCGAAAGCCACGATCAATCGCAGATGGAAGGTATCATTGGCCCGGCACTCTCCTGGCATAACGCCTACTACAATCGCGTCGAGCAGCCCTTTTTATGGGATGAAGAACAGGTTCGCTTCAAGCGAGTGGGCGTGATCCGCGGTTCGTTTGCAGCGCTCTATCTCCACCAGCGCTTTGGCAACGATATTACGGTACTGCCTGCGGCCTCGATTGAAGATCTGGTCAATGCTATCGACCAGCACAAGATTGATTTTATCCTCGGCGATCTCAGCTCGCTGGAAAGTTCGCTGCGCGGCAACGACCTGTTTCGCGGCGTGCTGAAAGTTGCCGGACTAACGCGCTCGGATTATCGGATCGTCTCCTGGGTGGACAGCGAACACCCGTTGCACTCACTGTTGACGCAGATCCACCGAATCTCCAGCTACCGTACGCAGATGGAGCGCTCGCAGGAGGCGCCTCTTCTTCCGGACTTCAGCAAAAACACCCTTAAAATTATTAGCGTGGCGCTGTTCATCACCGTGCTGTTTAGCCTCTGCCTGCTGTGGCTGATGTGGCGGCACATGAAGCAAAGTCAGGCCGTCAACCGAAGCATCGTGGAAGCGATGGAAAAAGTGAACCGCGCCCACGATGACGAAACGGGCAGCCATATTCAGCGCGTGGCAGCCTATTGTGGGCTACTTGCCCGGGAGATCGGCCTGCCGCGTAAAACCGTGCATGAAATTGAGCGCTTTGCTTCGCTGCACGACGTGGGAAAAATTGCCGTACCGGAACGCATTTTGCGCAAACAGGGGCCGCTCACGGAAGAAGAGTTTAACGAAATGAAGCTACACACGCTTAAGGGCTGGCGCATTATTCAGGGGCTCGGCCTTGGGCCAGTGGCTGAAAATATCATCCACTATCACCATGAAAAATGGGATGGCAACGGCTATCCGGAAGGCTTAAGCGGCGAGCAAATTCCCATTGAAGCGCGCATTCTGGCACTGGCAGACGTCTATGACGCCCTGCGGCAAAAACGCATCTACAAACCAGGCTACACCCATGAACACGCCTGTTCGCTCATTTTTGCCGGGGCGGGTCGCCATTTTGATCCGGAGCTTATTAACCGCTTCCGCCAGCTGCACCCCAAATTCCAGGCTATTTACGACAGCCAGGCCGACTGAGCGCATTCGTTGCAGAAACTGACGCTGGATGTGCCAGCTATTCAGGGCATTGGCATGATAAGTGGGCGCTAAGATGAGAGGATCGGACATTTATGCAGAGTGAGCCATGAAAAAACTGATCCCCTTCGTCGCAGCGATCGCCCTTTCCGCCTGTACGGTTCATCGTCAGGCCAACGTCACCGACGTCGACAGCACCAGCGGTATCGTGCGTCTGACCTACGGCCAGGCGATGTTGCAGAATGCCACTACGGATAATTATGTTGCCAGCGGCTCAGCCACTAAGCAGTGCCAGCAAATGGGTTATGCTACCGCGGTGGCCTACGGGCAACCCGTCACCACCTGTACCGTGACCAGCGGATCGCTGTGCATGAATGAAAGCGTAACCGTTCAGTATCAGTGCCGCGGCATTGCAGTGACGCCTGCCCCGGTGGGAAATTACTGGTAATTTTGGCTGCCGGTTTATTTTTACCGGCAGTAAAAAATAATTATTCTCATTTTATTATCCAATAGCCGCAATGCGTTTTATTCCCATTAGCATTTAACAATATTTATTTTTTATTTTACCTTTTGCAAATAACTTAATTACAAATTAGACTTCCCGCTACATTCTCCTGAGCCAAATAATGCGGAGCACGCCATGCTGAAAACAGAAATGATCGACAAACTGAATGAGCAAATGAACCTCGAACTCTATTCCTCTCTGCTGTATCAGCAGATGAGCGCGTGGTGCAGCTACCACAGCTTTGAGGGTGCAGCAGCGTTTTTGCGCCGTCACGCTCAGGAAGAGATGACGCACATGCAGCGCCTGTTTGATTATCTGACGGATACCGGCAGCCTGCCGCGTATTAATACGATTGATTCTCCTTTCGCAGAATATAACAGCCTCGATGAACTGTTCCGCGTGACCTATGAACACGAACAGTTAATCACCCGTCAAATTAACGAACTGGCTCACGCCGCCATGATCAGCCAGGATTATCCAACCTTTAATTTCCTGCAATGGTATGTAGCGGAACAGCACGAAGAAGAGAAGCTGTTTAAATCCGTTATCGATAAACTGTCGCTGGTCGGAAAAAGTGGCGAAGGCCTCTATTTTGTCGATAAAGAGCTGGCAACCCTCGACGCGCAAAACTGATGTTCAGGCGGCAGCGATCCCAGCTGCCGTCGTTATTTGCCCCACCTCGCAAAAGCGTAAACCCTTCATTACACCCACTGTAATTCAGATTTGACGAGACCCCGCTTTTCCCCTACCCTGCGCGGCATATTGAGTTGTTTCTATCCGTAATAGCAGAGGAAAGCGTGAAGAACCGCACCGTAGGGAGTATTTTAATCGTCGCCGGGACGACCATTGGCGCAGGAATGCTGGCGATGCCGCTGGCTTCAGCAGGCGTTGGCTTCGGCGTTACGCTGGTACTGCTTTTTAGCCTGTGGGCGCTGATGTGCTACACCGCTTTGCTGCTGCTGGAAGTTTATCAGCACGTGCCTGCCGATACCGGGCTGGGCTCGCTGGCGCTACGTTACCTGGGTCGCTACGGCCAGTGGGTGACGGGTTTCAGTATGCTGTTCCTGATGTATGCCCTGACGGCAGCCTACATCAGCGGAGCCGGAGAGCTTCTGGCTTCGAGCCTCGGCCAGTGGCTGAACGTCCAGCTTCCTCCTGCGGCAGGCGTGCTGCTGTTTACCGCCGTGGGCGGTGGCGTGATCTGTGTGGGCACCACGCTCGTCGATCTGTTCAACCGTTTTCTGTTTAGTGCAAAAATCATCTTTCTGATCCTGATGCTTGCTCTGCTGTTGCCACATATCCACCAGATAAACTTGCTGACCCTGCCGCTTGAGCAGGGGCTGGCGCTTTCTGCAATTCCGGTGATTTTCACATCGTTTGGCTTCCACGGCAGCGTGCCAAGCATCGTCAGCTACATGAACGGCGACGTGCGTAAGCTGCGGAAGATTTTCGTCATCGGCAGCTTTATCCCGCTGGTGGCCTACATTTTCTGGCAGCTGGCAACGCTTGGCAGCATTGATTCTTCGGCATTCAGCTCCCTGTTGGCCAATCACGCCGGGCTGAACGGTCTGTTACAGGCCATTCGCGAAGTTGTCGCCTCCCCGCACGTTGAGCTGGCCGTACATCTGTTTGCCGATCTGGCGCTGGCGACGTCGTTCCTTGGCGTTGCGCTGGGGCTGTTTGACTACCTGGCCGATTTGTTTCAGCGCAGCAATACCGCAGGCGGTCGTCTGCAAACCGGGGCCATCACTTTCCTGCCGCCGCTGGCCTTTGCGCTATTCTATCCGCGCGGTTTCGTGATGGCGCTGGGCTATGCCGGCGTGGCGCTGGCCGTACTGGCATTAATCATCCCCTCTTTGCTGGCGATGAAAAGCCGGCAGGAACACCCTCAGGCGGCTTATCGCGTCGCCGGGGGTAAACCAGCGCTATGGCTGGTCTTTAGCTGCGGTGTCACGGTGATTCTGGTGCAAATCGCGATTGCCGCGGGAATGCTTCCGGCAGTTGGCTAACGCCAGAAATGAAATTGCGTTTTTGAAATTGCCCAGCGGCGCTTCGCTGGCGCGGGCCTACGTGATTCTCGTAGGCCGCCGGGTAAGGCATCAGCCGCCACCCGGCAGAAATACGCTGCGGAGCTATTAGACAGAAGGCCCTTTCGGGCCTTTTTGTCGCTTATTTCAGACAGCAGTTTTTATATTTCTTCCCGCTGCCGCACGGACAAGGATCGTTGCGCCCTGTCTTGCTCTCATTTTTAACCGGCTGCTGAACCGGAGCGCTCTGCGGATTCTCCAGCCAGTAGTGGCAGAGGCTGAGCGCCGCAGGCTTCAGCAAATCGACGCTGGCAATGTACTCTTCGGCCGTTAACGCATCCAGTCGTGTGAAATTGTCTTCGCGCCCGTGCAACGCAATGGCGTCCAGCTGAGGTTGCAGGTTTTCCGGCAACGCCGACCAGTCGCTCAGATCGACCCCGCGCATATAGCCGAAGCACCACTCTTCCACGATGGTGATTTCCTGCCCTTCTTCTTCACGGGTGCCGAACAGCGGTTCGTACTGATCCGGATAATCGCCAAGGCGTTCGCCGATATCATCCATATGCTGCAGGGTCAGATTCACGAAACGATCGCGTTCGCGGTCGTTGGCCCAGCGTGGTACGAAGTCCGCTCCGCCCCACACCGCCAGCATCCAGTCGGCAGGTTCGATATCGACTGGCGAAGAGAGAATTGCCGTCAGCATGCCGTCCAGCTCGGAGACATCCATTACGGATTTCTCATTGCCATAGCGGGCCAGAACATCATCCAGCCACTCCAGTTCGCTTTCGTTTAACGGTCCGGTTTTCATCACTGATTACTCGTTTGGGAAGTGTGTTGAAGATAGAACATCAGAATTGCAAAGACAAAAAAACCACCCGAAGGTGGTTTCACGACACTGCTTATCATTGATTTTATTCTTTTTTTCCCATGGTAGCCGGAGTGGGACTTGAACCCACACAGCGCGAACGCCGAGGGATTTTAAATCCCTTGTGTCTACCGATTCCACCATCCGGCCTCGGGAAATAAAGTGGAGGCGCGTTCCGGAGTCGAACCGGACTAGACGGATTTGCAATCCGCTACATAACCGCTTTGCTAACGCGCCGATATTGCTAACACCCGCAACTGCCGATGTTTTTAAACTGGAGCGGGAAACGAGACTCGAACTCGCGACCCCGACCTTGGCAAGGTCGTGCTCTACCAACTGAGCTATTCCCGCAGAATCAGATGACCTTAATCACTTGATTTTGTTACCGTCTGGCAAGCTGTGCTGCCGTTCGATGCGATGCATTCTACTTACCTGACGCACTGAGTCAACGTTAATTTTCACCGCACAGGATCGTTTGCTGAAATTTACGTCGAAACGATCACTGTTCAAGCAAATCGCCGCGCGCGGCATTGAGATACTGGAACATAGACCAAAGCGTCAGCACCGCAGCGACCATAAACAGGCCAATGCCCGCCCACTCAACCCACTCGTTTGGCCGCCACAGCATCCACACCAGCGCCGCCATTTGCGCGGTGGTTTTGACTTTACCAATCCAGGAAACCGCTACGTTGCTGCGCTTGCCGAGCTCCGCCATCCACTCACGCAGCGCCGAAATGATGATCTCACGCGCGATCATCGTCGCCGCGGGCAGCGTCACCCACCATGAATGATAATGTTCAGCCACCAGCACCATGGCTATCGCGACCATCACCTTATCGGCAACCGGATCGAGGAATGCGCCAAAGCGGGTGCTTTGATTCCAGCGGCGGGCCAGATAGCCATCGAACCAGTCCGTTACCGCGGCGACAAAGAAGATCAGCGCACAGACAAACGGCGCCCAGGTGAACGGCAGATAGAACGCCAGCACGAAAAAGGGGATCAGGATGACGCGGAACAATGTGAGCAACGTAGGGATATTAAATTGCATGGCGACGGTAACTATCTGTTGTCAGTAAAATTAGCCCTATGTTGCTACAGAGCCCCTAATGTTTCAATGAGTAGAAGATCTTTTCTGCCAGACCGTGTGAAATGCCGGGTACTTTCGCAATATCTTCCACGCTGGCTTTCTGCAGCCCCTGCAATCCGCCCATATATTTCAATAACATCTGGCGACGCTTCGGCCCTACGCCCTCAATGGTCTCAAGCGTACTGGTGCTTTTCACCTTCGCCCGTTTTTTACGGTGTCCTGTGATCGCATGATCGTGAGATTCATCGCGAATGTGCTGGATCACGTGCAGCGCCGGAGAATCGGACGGCAGGTTGAAACCCTCACCTTCCGGCTCGAAAAACAAGGTTTCCAGCCCGGCCTTGCGATCGCTGCCTTTCGCCACGCCCAATAGCAGCGGGTGACGTTTGTCCCAGTTGACCTCAAGCTCGGCAAAAACCTGTTTGGCCTGGCCGAGCTGGCCTTTCCCACCGTCAATCAGGATAACGTCGGGGATTTTGCTTTCTTCGATGTCCTTGCCGTAGCGGCGACGCAGCACCTGGTTCATCGCCGCGTAGTCATCACCCGGCGTAATGCCGGTAATATTGTAGCGACGGTATTCCGCACGCAGCGGGCCGTTGCTGTCGAATACAACGCAGGAGGCGACGGTTTGCTCACCCATCGTGTGACTGATGTCGAAACACTCCATACGTTTAACTTCCGGCAGGTTCAGCTGCGTTGCCAGCGCCTGCAAACGCTGAGAAATAGTCGACTGCTGTGACAGCTTCGTGACCAGCGCGGTTGCGGCATTAGTGCGCGCAAGCTTCAGGTAACGCGCCCTGTCGCCGCGAGGCCTGGTCTGAATATTGATGCGACGCCCGGCCAGTTCGGAAAGCGAATCGGCCAGCAGCGTTTTGTCACCCAGATTGAAGTCCAGCAGGATCTCACCCGGGAGCGTGCGTGCCTGGCTGCCCTGCAAATAGAACTGGCCGACGAAAGTCTCCACCACTTCCACGGCTTCCGTCCCGGCCGGGACTTTCGGGAAATAGCTGCGGCTGCCGAGCACTTTACCCTGGCGGATAAACAAGACATGAACGCACGCAAGGCCACCGTTGAAGGCTACGCCGATAACGTCGAGATCGTCGCCTTCATTGGAAACAAATTGTTTTTCGGTGACGCGGCGCACCGCCTGAATTTGATCGCGAATGCGGGCCGCTTCTTCAAACGCCAGCGACTGGCTGGCTTTTTCCATGCGGGCGACCAGCTGATTGACAACCTGCTCATCTTTGCCGGCGAGGAACAGACGCACATACTCCACCTGCCGGGCATACTCTTCTTCACTCACCAGCCCCGCCACGCACGGGCCGAGGCAGCGACCAATCTGGTACTGAAGGCAAGGTCGCGAGCGGTTACGGTACACGCTGTTTTCACACTGGCGTATAGGAAAAATTTTCTGCAACAGCGCCAGCGTTTCTCTGACCGCGTAGCCGTTGGGGAACGGACCAAAATACTCGCCTTTGGCGTGCTTTGCCCCACGGTGCATCGCCAGCCGTGGATGGCTGTCACCGCTCAGGAAGATAAACGGATAGGATTTGTCATCGCGCAGCAGCACGTTGTAGCGCGGCTGATAGAGCTTGATGTAATTGTGCTCCAGCAGCAGCGCTTCCGTTTCCGTGTGGGTGACGGTCACGTCAATCTGCATAATCTGCGCCACTAAGGCTTCAGTCTTACGCGAGGCAAGGTTGCTGCGGAAATAGCTGGAAAGACGCTTTTTGAGATCTTTGGCTTTACCGACATAGATGACCGTGCCGCCAGCATCGTACATACGATAGACGCCGGGCTGGCTGGTCACAGTTTTCAGAAAGGCTTTTGAATCAAATACATCACTCACTGACTTGCTAACGACTCCGCATTGCACAGGCCATGGCGAATTGCCAGGTGAGTCAGCTCGACGTCACCGTGAATGTTCAATTTGCTAAACATACGATAGCGGTAGCTGTTCACCGTCTTCGGGCTGAGATTTAACTGTTCGGAGATCTCAGTCACCTTCTGGCCTTTGGTGATCATCAGCATAATCTGCAATTCACGTTCAGACAAACTGGCGAACGGTGATTCTGTTTTTTCTGGCTCGATCTGGCTCAGGGCCATCTGTTGAGCGATATCGGAAGCAATATAGCGCTGCCCGGCGAAGACGGAGCGGATGGCATTGACTACCTCCTGTGGTGCAGCACCTTTACTCAGGTAGCCTGCGGCCCCTGCCTGCATCACTCTGGCGGGCAGCGGATTTTCCGTATGGACGGTTAACATGATGACTCGGGTACCGGTAGTGGCGCGCGCAATTTTGCGTGTGGCTTCCAGCCCGCCAATACCTGGCATGTTCATGTCCATAAGCACCACATCGACCGGGTTTGCGCGGCACCATTTGACCGCATCTTCACCACAGCAGACTTCACCGACGACTTTAATACCCTTTATATCTTCCAGAATGCGTCGTATCCCTGCGCGCACTAGTTCGTGGTCATCAACAAGTAGGATGTTGATCAAAGGAATAATCTCCAGAATAGGGATAACGCAACTCTCTCTAAAATCGCAACCATATTAACGGGTTTTATCTAAACATTGAAAGTCAAAAAATGTGCCATTTAGGTTTTTACTTAGATTTCTGGAAATTAAGCTGTACAACAACTGGAAACAACTACAAAACAGTTAGATACAACAACCGCATTTTTAAACGCTTGCCTTCAGAAAATTTCTTAAAAACACGACATTTTACGCAGATGAAAAATACGATTGCAAAAATGTAACAATAATTAACTGGTCATGAACCCGCGCTAAACAAATAAGCGACGAACGCTTTCTTACCCAGCTTAATTTAGCCGTAAGCAGCTCTGATCAGAGGACAAAAATCAGACGCTCCCGTTTTTCCTCTCGCCTGTGGTATACTGCGCGACCTTTACTGTTACTCCCCGCGCAAGCGCGATGAAATCCAACGAGGAAATAGATGAGCACTCCTGATTTTTCCACTGCTGAGAATAATCAACAACTGTCCCAGGAAGTTTCCTGCCTGAAAGCCCTGCTGACCCTGATGCTGCAGGCGATGGGCCAGGCAGACGCAGGACGCGTGATTATTAAAATGGAAAAGCAAATCACGCAGATGGAAGATGAAGCTCAGGCGGCCGTATTTTCCAGCACGGTTAAGCAAATTAAACAGGCTTACCGCCAGTAATGATGAAACCGGCTGCCATGTGCAGCCGGTTTTGCGTCTGGCACGCAGAACGTCGGATGCGGTCAGATAATGCCTGTCGCTGCCGCATAGCAGGCAATCTGAGTTTTGTTGGGCGCGTTGAATTTCTTTTGCATATTCTTCTGGTGGAAATTCACCGTATTTTCAGAAATCGACAGGATTATCGATATTTCCGCTGAGGTTTTCCCCTCCGCCGTCCATTTCAGAATCTCCAGCTCCCGCTTGCTGAATTTCATTTCTGGCGCCATGACCGTCGTATCTTCCAGCCGCAGCAACGTTGCCATACTAAGCTCCATCAGCGTTTGCAGTCGTAACTCGGTTTCATCATCCGCGAACGGATTAGCCTGATGACTTTGCCGCGATACGGATAAAAATCCGAGCGCCCGATTCGGCAGCATCAACGACTGTGTGATCCCACGCCTTAAGCCATGGTCACGCGCAGCATCCCAAAATGCCTGAGTCTCTTTGAATAAGCTTTCACTCCAGGGAAGATGCCCATTCTGGTAATTCTCAGCCTTCAGCACAGGATCGATGGCGAAATAGTTTTCAGCCTGATAAAGGTCCATCCAGGCCTCAGGATAGGTGGTGTGCAAAGAGAGTTTAGGGCGGGTAAACGGCACCGGATGACGCACGCACAACGCGAACCAGTCATATTCCAGCAGGTGCGTTTGCTGTTGCAGAATGGCATAGACCTGGTCATCTGCCGCGGCGGAGTGAAATTGTTGCGTCAGTCCCTTCCGCCAATGAAAAAAATCGATGTCCCTCATATCTGACGAGAAAACTCCTGATTGATAATCATTCCTGTGAATACTGCAAACTAACACATAAACCCTGTTTATATATCTAAAATATCGTTGAAGGCGTAAATAATCTGATACCCCCTCTTTTCTCGGGGCAAACTGGCGGTGGAATATGTTGTACAAGCATGCAGAAATTAAGCACACCTTAAATACAGGCGACAAAAACTTAAGCTAAATTTTCTGATAAAAGAAAACGGCCTGAAATTATCAGGCCGCTATTGAAGATTACTGCATCAGGAATTTTTCAAGGAACTGACGGGTTCGTGGCTGCTGCGGGCTGGCGAACAGCGCTTTGGCTTCGCCCTGCTCCACGATGCGTCCTTGATCCATAAAGATGGCCCGATCGGCAACGTCGCGGGCAAAGCTCATCTCATGAGTGACGATAACCATTGTGCGCTTCTCCTTCGCCAGCTGGCGGATAGTATTCAGCACCTCACCCACAAGCTCCGGATCCAGTGCGGAAGTCGGCTCATCAAACAGGATAACGTCCGGGCGCATCGCCAGGGCGCGAGCAATCGCCACGCGCTGCTGCTGCCCGCCGGACAGGCGGCGCGGATAGCTGGTTTCTTTACCCGACAGCCCAACCTTTGCCAGCAGCTCACGCGCGCGGGTTGCCGCTTCGCCTTTGTTCTCACCTTTAACGATCACTGGCCCTTCAATAATGTTTTCCAGCACCGTACGATGCGGGAACAGATTGAAGTTCTGGAACACAAATCCCACGTGCTGGCGCAAAGTCCGAATCAGCCCTTTCTGCTGGCTCAGCGGACGCGCAGTGTCGATGGTGATGTCACCCACCCGAATCGTGCCGCTTTCGGGCTGCTCCAGCAGGTTAATGCTGCGCAGAAGCGTGGTTTTACCCGAGCCGCTCGGCCCGATAATCGCCACCACTTCGCCCTCTTTCACCTCAAGATCGATACCGTGCAGCACCGTCTGACCGTGGAATTTTTTTACCAGGTTTTTAACGTCGATAGCACTCATTTCGGATCACGCTCCTGGCGGTTCAGCTGGTTTTCAAAGTAGTTCTGTAACGCGGAGAGTACCGTCGCCATGACCCAATAAATCAGCGAGGCGGCGAGGTACATGGTGAACACTTCCAGCGTACGCGAGGTGATCAGCTGCGCCTGACGGAACAGCTCCGGCACCTGAATAGTGGCCGCAAGTGACGTGTCTTTCACCAGGCTGATAAAGCTGTTCGACAGCGGCGGCAGCGCCACGCGTGCAGCCTGGGGCAGAATGGCGCGACGCAGGGTTTGCCACGGCGTCATGCCGATACTGGCGGCGGCTTCCCACTGACCTTTATCAATCGACGAGATCGCCGCACGCAGCGTTTCCGAGGTATAGGCTGCGGTGTTGAGCGACAGACCAATCATTGCCGCCGGAATCGGATCCAGCTCGATGCCAAACTGCGGCAGGCCGTAGTAGATCATAAAAAGCTGGGCAATGAGCGGCGTGCCGCGGAAAATCGAGATATAAAACCGCGCCAGCCAGCGTACCGGGGCGATGGGCGACATTCGCATCAGCGCCAGCACAAAACCCAGCACCAGGCCGAAGAACATCCCGCCGATGCTGAGCTGTAAGGTGAAGACAGCGCCTTTCAGCAGGTAAGGCAGCGAGTCGATAACCAGTTGGATACTTTCTTGCATTATGGGTGTCTTTTATACGTGTGGGTGATAGGCGAACAGCGCCGGAGCGCCGCCGGTATGAATAAAGAGAATCGGTCCTTCATCCTTAAAGCGTTTCTGGCTGATGCCGTCGATAAGCCCGGCCATCGCTTTGCCGGTGTATACCGGATCCAACAAAATTCCCTCCAGGCGTGCCAGCAGCTTCACGGCCTCCATCCCTTCATCGTTTGGCGTACCGTAGCCTGGGGCAAAATAATCATCCCACAGCGTGATTTCCGCTTTCGCTTTGAGTTCGAGGCTTTCGGCCACGGCCTGCTGAAGCGTAACGACTTTAGGTTTCTGATCGGCAATGCGACGGGACACCGTCACGCCAATCAGTTCCGCCTCAGGCATCAGCTGTTCTAAGCCAACGGCCAGACCGGCGTGCGTACCTGCGCTGCCAGACGCCACCACGACAGAAGAGAGCGAGACTGCGCCTTCACACTGCTGTGCAATTTCCAGCGCGCTTTCAACGTAGCCAAGCGCGCCAAGCGCATTCGAGCCGCCGACCGGAATCACATATGGGCGAAAGCCCTGCGCTTCCACGCGCGTGGCAAGCTCTTCCAGTTGGCGGTTTGGATCGGTCAGCGCATCGCACATTTCGATTTGCGTGCTGAAATAGTCCAGCAACAGGCGGTTGCCGTTGCTCAGATAGTTCTCAGCTTTTGTGCCAATCGGATTTTCCAGCAGCGCCACACAGTGCAGGCCCAGCTTCGCCGCCACAGCAGCCGTCTGGCGCACGTGGTTAGACTGAATCGCGCCTGCGGTGATCAGCGTATCTGCACCTTCGCGCAGCGCATCAGCCGCCAGAAACTCAAGCTTACGCAGCTTATTGCCGCCCATCGCCATCGGCGTGACGTCGTCGCGTTTGATAAAGATGTCGCGCCCCAGATAGTCGGAGAAACGGGGCAGGTACTCCAGAGGAGTCGGTGCGCCAATAAATTCCAGCCGAGGGAAACGTGTGAGATTCTGCAGTGACATAGCACCTCCTGATTTTCTTTTTATTATGCACACAGTTGCGGGTGAAATGAAAAAAGGCGCTGGGTTAGCGCCTTTTGATTTTTTATGGGGCAACAGCATTGTCTGCTCCCCCTCTCCCCGACCCTCTCCCTGAATGGAGAGGGAGAAAGTCAAAACCCGCTCCGGCCAATTCCCTCTCCCATTGGGAGAGGGTTAGGGAGAGGGAGATTACCGATGTTTATTTGGTTACGTCAGCCCCGAACCACTTCTCGGACAGCGCTTTCAGGCTACCGTCTTTCTGCATATCGGCGATAGCACCGTCGATAGCTTTCAGCAGGTCATCGTTGCCTTTACGCAGCGCCACGCCAGATTCCTGACGGGAGAATGCTTCACCGGTGACGGCCAGCGTGTTGTTGGTTTTCTTCACCAGATCCAGTGCGGCAAGACGGTCAACCAGAATGGCATCAATACGGCCTACGCGCAGATCCTGGTATTTGGTCGGATCGTCATCATAGGTACGCACGTCCACACCCTGCACGTTCTGACGCAGCCACTCTTCGTAGTTGGTGCCCAGACCCACGCCGACTTTTTTGCCCTTCAGGTCCGCGGCGGTTTTAATGGTGCCTTCATTGCCTTTTTTCACCAGCGCCTGAATACCGGACACGGTATAAGGCGTGGAGAAGTCATATTTCTTTTTACGCTCGTCGGAGATGGTGACCTGGTTAATCACCACATCAATGCGTTTAGAATCCAGCGACGCCAGCATGCCGTCCCATTTGGTCGGCTTGAGGTCTGCTTTTACGCCCAGATGCTTTGCCAGCTCCTGGGCAAACTCCACTTCGAAGCCGGTCAGCTTGCCGTCATCGCCCTGGAAACTGAACGGCGGATAGGTGCCTTCCAGGCCCACACGCAGAGAACCACGCTCTTTCACCTGACTCAGCAGATTTTCTGCCGCGAAGGTTTTCACACTTGCCCCGGCGACCAGCGCCACGGCCATCATGCCCATCAGAGCCTGACGGCCCAGAAATGCTAGTTTCATTCTTTCCCCCAACATTTGAATTTTTTTGCAGTGTAAGGCGTTTGGGAAAAACAGCTAATACCCGTCCGCTATAAGCCATTCAAATTTAATATAACTCAGAGGTTGCCTGCATGCCGAACTTCTGCTGATCGCCCACCGGGCGCAGACTTTTGAATTGCGAATACTTTCGTAGCGCAATGCGGTAGTTGTTGGTACTGGTTTGCGGCAGCCACGGCGCGAGATTTTCGTCCGCTTCACCCGCAAGCAATGCGCGGTCGATTTTCAGCGCGCTCAGATGATTGCCCAGACGACGCAGGCGCACAACGTATTCACGCACGGTGCCTGGACTCATGTCGGTTTGCTCGAAGAGATACTGCTTAAAGCCGAGGATATCGAAGAAGTCGCTCTGCTCTTTGCAGTGCAAATCGCCGCAGAAACGGCACAGCGCCACCCACTCGCGGCGCTCCTGTTGCCAGTCGGCTTCGTCCATCAGCATATCAAGGCGGGAAATAGCGATTTTGTTGACGATTTCGCCCCGACGCACAAGCGTGATGCGGTCGAGCATTTTATGGCAGTGGGCGCAATGCGTCTGGCTGTGTTTAAAGTCTTTGAGATAGCGGCTTAAAGGCCGTCTTTTTACCTGCTGCACCGTCATGATAACTCCTGGTAGTCAATGCTATGTGCGGCATTTCTCCAGGCATGACAGCTTAGCCGCCCTCCTGGTACCGACCCAGTTTTGTTCGCAAACGCTTAATGGCCTGGCTGTGAAGCTGGCTGACGCGCGACTCTCCCACCTCCAGGACGGCACCAATCTCTTTGAGATTGAGCTCTTCCTGGTAATAGAGCGTCAGCACCAGCTGCTCACGTTCCGGCAAGGCTTCAATCGCCTCCATCACGCGACTACGCAGGTTGCCCTCCATCAGCAGATGGAGCGGGTTCTCCTGCTGGTTCTCTTCAGTCACCAACTCGATACTGTCGCCGTGCTCTTCCCGCCACTCGTCGTAGGAGAAAAGCTGACTGTTGTTGGTATCGAGCAGCATCTGTCGATACTCCTCAACGGCAATGCCCAGCCGCTGCGCGACCTCCGTTTCGGTGGCGTTGCGGCCCAGCTCCTGCTCCAGTTGCCCCATCGCCTGCGCCACTTCACGGGCGTTGCGACGAACGCTTCTGGGCACCCAGTCCCGGCTGCGCAGTTCGTCGAGCATCGCGCCGCGTATGCGTTGTACTGCGTAAGTGGTAAATGCCGTGCCTTGCAGTGCATCGTAACGTTCGACGGCATTCAGTAATCCAATGCCGCCCGCCTGAAGCAGATCGTCCAGTTCTACGCTCGCGGGCAGTCGCACCTGAAGGCGCAATGCTTCGTGTCGCACCAGAGGTACATAACGCTGCCACAGCGAGTGTTTATCCATTACACCTTCAGCGGTATAGAGTGAATTCACGATAAACAGCCCTGCAATAGTTGAGTTATCGGCATGATTATCCGTTTCTGGAGGGGTTTTAATCGACGGAATAGTGGCTAAAAGGAGGGGTTATTTGGGGAGTTAAGTGAAACTCTAAAACAGAAAAACCCCGCCAAGGCGGGGTTTGTTAAGCGAATCAGGATTAGCCCTGCAGCAGAGACAGAACCTGCTGTGGAACCTGGTTTGCTTTAGCCAGCACGGAGTTACCGGCCTGCTGAATGATCTGCGCTTTAGACATGTTGGACACTTCGGTCGCATAGTCGGCGTCCTGAATACGGGACTGCGCTTCAGACAGGTTGGTGGTGGTGTTGTTCAGGTTGGTGACCGCAGAGTCCAGACGGTTCTGGATAGCACCCAGAGAAGAACGGAATTTGTCTACGGAAGCGATAGCCTGATCCAGTTTGTCCAATGGGTTAGAGGTAGAACCTGTGGTCAGGCTGCTCAAACTCATGTTATCAGTATCAATCTTAAATGCAGCAGTACCAGAGGTAGTTGCAGTATCAGCAGACTGCGGATCAATCGCAACATAATAAGACTTCGCCGTACCAGTTGTGCCATCGAATTCGCTTTCGAAGCCATTCGCTTTTAAGTTATTAACTTCTGCCGCACTTCCTGGAGTGATGGTGATTTTTGCAAACAAGTTACCGTTATCGTCTTTATAGACGTTGGAACCATCAACAGCAACACTACCAGCATCTACACCAAGGCGAGTCGCCAGGTCGCCGGCAGTATTTTCATTAACCGTCGCCGCCGTAACATTAGTTGTTGAACCGTAGTAGGATTTAAAATCTTTACCCGCTGTGCCGTCCAGTGCTGTCATCGTGCCTTTCGGACCATTAACGTTAAAGCTGTCCAGACCCAGAGTATTAGAGTCGATTTTCTTCAAATCAATGTCGATGGTTTCACCGTCGTTTGCGCCAACCTGAATAGACATTTTACCGTCTTTAGCCAGTACGTTCACGCCGTTGAACTGGGTCTGACCGGATACGCGGTCAATTTCATCCAGGCGGGATTTGATTTCGTCCTGGATGGAAGACAGGTCGGAATCGGAGTTAGTACCGGTAGAAGCCTGAACGGTCAGCTCACGGATACGCTGTAAGTTGTTGTTGATTTCAGACAGCGCGCCTTCAGTAGTCTGCGCAACGGAGATACCGTCGTTGGCGTTCCGCGCAGCCTGAGTCAGGCCCTTGATGTTAGAGGTGAAACGGTTAGCAATCGCCTGGCCCGCAGCATCGTCTTTGGCGCTGTTGATACGCAGACCGGAAGACAGACGCTCAATGGAAGTCGACAGAGCAGACTGGTTCTTGTTGATGTTGTTCTGAGTGATCAGCGAGAGGCTGTTGGTATTAATGACTTGTGCCATGATTTGGTTTCCTGTTGTTCATCAAATCTGTTAGTAGATTTGGGTTTCCACCCGTCGGCTCAATCGCCGTCAATGTGGTTATCGTCGCCCTCCATCCAACCTTTAGATTTTTTTTCACAAACCCCTGAATAATTTTTTAGCCGCCGAAATAGTCCGCCCTCGTGCCTTTATTCCCGCCATTAAAAAAAGCAAATTAAACGTAAACTTTGCGCCAATCCCGCCGATAACCCCGGTATTCATTCTACGTGTCGATAAATTTAAGGAATAAATATGGCAAGTATCTCTACACTGGGAATCGGTTCGGGTCTTGATTTGAGCACCATCCTGGATAACCTGGAAACGGCTGAAAAAGCGGGTCTGAAGCCTATTTCAACTCAGCAATCTTCCTACACCGCCAAGCTGAGCGCCTACGGCACGCTAAAAAGTGCACTGGTCGCATTCCAGACGGCCAATACCGCCTTAAACAAAGCAGGTCTGTTTACCGCCACCAGCGCCAACAGTAGCTCTTCAGCATTCAGCGCCACCACCACCGGTAACGCCGTGGCGGGAAAATACACGATTAGCGTCTCCCAATTGGCACAGGCGCAAACGCTGACCTCCAAAACCGCGCAGGCCGACAGCAAAACCGCGATCGCAAGTAGCGACAGCACCATTACCATTCAGCAGGGCGGCGGTAAAAAACCGGTCACGATTGATATCAGCGCCGCAAACTCCTCCCTGAGCGGCATTCGCGATGCGATTAACAAAGCCGATGCGGGCGTCAGCGCCAGTATTATTAACGTCGGGAACGGCCAGTATCGCCTTTCGGTCACCTCGAACGACACAGGCTCTGACAATGCGATGACCATCGCCGTCAGCGGTGACAGCGCCCTGCAAAGCTTTATGGGTTATGACGCCTCCGGCAACGGCGGCATGCAGGAGAGCGTGACGGCGCAAAACGCCAAACTCAAAGTCAACAATATCGACATTGAGAACAGTAGTAATACCATCAGCGACGCGCTGGAAGACATTACTCTGAACCTGAACGACACCACCACAGGTAATCAGACGTTAACCATCACCAAAGACAACTCACAGTCTGAAACAGCGATTACCACTTGGGTCAATGCCTATAACTCGTTGCAGGATACTTTCGCCTCACTCACCAAGTACACCGCGGTGGATGCAGGTACCGATTCGCAGGATACCACCAACGGCGCTCTGCTCGGCGATAGCACCCTGCGCACCATTCAGACCCAGCTGAAAAGTATGCTGACAAGCTCCGGCAGTTCGACCCTGAAAACGCTTTCCCAGATTGGTATCACCTCCGACGCCAGCACCGGCAAGCTGAGTATCGACAGCACCAAGCTGGAAACTGCACTGAAAACCGGTTCTTCGAACATCAAAGACCTGTTTATGGGGGACGGAAAAGCCACCGGCATCACCACCACCATGGACAAGAGTCTGACCAGCTGGCTCTCCAGCACCGGGATCGTCCAGGCGGCCACCGACGGCGTGAGCAAAACCTTAAAAAATCTGACCGACCAGTACAACGCCGCCAGCGACCGCATTGATACGCTGATGGCACGTTACAAAGCCCAGTTCACCCAGTTGGACGTAATGATGAGTTCGCTGAACTCCACCAGCAGCTATCTGACTCAGCAGTTCGAATCGTCTTCCAGCAGCAAAAGCTAATTAATCAAGCTCAGGAGCTAACATGTACGGCGCAAAAGGCACGCAGGCCTACGCAAAAATCGGAGTCGAAAGCGCGGTGATGAGCGCCAGCCAGCAGCAGCTGGTGATCATGCTGTTTGATGGCGCCCTCAGCGCACTGGTGCGCGCACGCCTGTTTATGCAGGATAACAACCTGGAGGGGAAAGGCCTCTCCCTCTCGAAAGCCATCAACATCATCGAAAACGGTCTGAAAGTGGGCCTCGATGAAGAGAGCGAAGATGAGCTCACGCAAAATCTGATCGCGCTGTACGCCTACATGGTAAGGCGTCTCCTGCAGGCGAACCTGCGCAATGACGTTTCCGCTATCGAAGAGGTGGAAACGCTGCTGCGCGAGATCGCCGATGCCTGGAGGGACGTTGCCACCTCGACCAACCTGATTCAGGACGCCGTCTAATGAGTACTGCACCGCACCTGTATAGCCTGTACCAGCAGCTGCTTGAGCAAAGCCTTGCCATGCTGCGCCTTGCCAGCGAAGGACAATGGGATGAGTTGATCGCCTGTGAAATGGAGTACGTCAGCGCGGTGCAAAAACTGGCAGAGGTGACGCGTCAGTCGGAACCCTCGGGCGTGATGCAGGATCAGCTGCGTCCGGTTCTGCGGGCGATTCTGGAAAACGAGACGGAAGTGAAACGTCTTTTACAGGCCCGAATGGACGAGCTGGCGAAGCTCGTCGGGCAGTCAACCATCCAGAAATCCGTCCTCACCACCTACGGCAAACAGGGCGGCCACGTTCTGGTTCCGCAGGAAACCCGCGATACCCCAACCAACTGATTCGCTGGCGCGCACCGCGCGCCAGGCGTTTTTCCGTTTCGTATTCCATACTTGAGTCTCCTTATCTGTCGGAGTCCGTGTATGCGCAACCCCACCCTGTTGCAGTGTTTTCACTGGTATTACCCCGCTGGCGGTGAATTGTGGCGAGAGGTCGAAGCGCTTGCGCCCAATCTGAACGAAATCGGCGTCAATATGATCTGGCTGCCTCCGGCCTATAAAGGCGCATCGGGTGGTTATTCCGTCGGTTATGACAGCTACGATCTGTTCGATCTGGGCGAATTTGATCAAAAAGGATCGGTTGCCACCAAATACGGCGATAAGGGCCAGCTGCTGGCTGCCCTGGATGCGCTGAAGAAAAACGATATCGCCGTGCTGCTCGACGTGGTGGTGAACCACAAGATGGGTGCCGATGAGAAAGAGCACATTCGCGTACAGCGGGTCAACGAACAGGACCGCAACCAGATCGACGATGAGATCATCGAATGCGAGGCCTGGACGAAATACACCTACCCGGTACGCAACGGCCACTATTCTCAGTTCGTCTGGGATTACAAATGCTTCAACGGCATCGACCACATCGAAAATCCCGATGAAAACGGCATCTTTAAGATCGTCAACGACTACACCGGCGAAGGCTGGAACGACCAGGTCGACGGCGAAATGGGCAACTTTGATTACCTGATGGGCGAGAATATCGACTTCCGTAACCATGCGGTCACCGAAGAGCTGAAATACTGGGCGCGCTGGGTGATGGAACAAACTCACTGCGACGGTTTCCGCCTGGATGCGGTGAAACATATTCCGGCCTGGTTCTACAAAGAGTGGATTGAGCACGTTCAGGAAGTGGCACCAAAACCGCTGTTTATCGTGGCGGAATACTGGTCACACGAAGTCGATACGCTGCAAAACTACATCAATCAGGTCGATGGCCAGACGCTGCTGTTTGACGCCCCGCTACAGATGAAATTCCACGAGGCCTCGAGGCTTGGCCGCGACTACGACATGAGCCAAATATTCACCGGCACGCTGGTGGAAGCCGATCCGTTTCATGCCGTGACGCTGGTCGCTAATCACGACACCCAGCCGCTACAGGCGCTGGAAGCGCCGGTCGAACCCTGGTTTAAGCCACTGGCCTATGCGCTGATTTTACTGCGTGAGAACGGCGTGCCATCGGTGTTTTATCCGGATTTGTTTGGCGCGGTCTATGAAGATACCGGCGGTGATGGCAACACCTACAAAATCGAGATGCCGGTCATCGAACAACTTCACGAGCTTATCGATGCCCGACAGCGGTTTGCGCACGGCGTGCAAACGCTCTATTTCGATCACCCCAACTGCATCGCCTTCAGCCGCAGCGGCACCGACGAAGCGCCCGGCTGTGTGGTGGTACTCTCAAACGGCGACGACGGTGAGAAGACGCTCACGCTCGGTGAAAACTACGGCCAGAAGCGCTGGAAAGATTTTCTCAATAATCGCGAGGAAATTGTTGAAACAGACGACGATGGCAAAGGCGTCTTTACCTGTAAAGGCGGCAGCGTCAGCGTGTGGGTGATGGAGGATGTTCTGTAGGGCTGTTTGTCACGAACCGCATTGAGTGGTGAAATGCCCGGTGGCGCTGCGCTGACCGGGCCTACGATTTCGCACCGTTTTTTATGTCCGGTTGTAGGCCCGGTAAGGCATAGCCGCCACCGGGCAATCGCAAACGGGCACATTTTTTAAGGCAATGGCGAAAGCAAAGGATTCTTCTGCAGATAGTCTGCACATTCCTGCGTCGGACGGTCGACACGTTTTAGCGTCATGCGATCGTAGTCAAGACGATCGCCGTCGCGCTCGATGGCGTAAACATCTTTCTTGCCAGTGACGTTATACACGTCGTCGCTACGCAGCATCAGTTTACCCGGCAGCGCAATCACGCGCTGCCACTGGCGACAGTCCAGCGTATCGCCGTCTTTGGTCACCACAAGCGTGGCAATGGCTTCCGGACTGACCATCGCGCTTTGCGGCCCTTCCGACTGCCAGTAACCCGCAAGGCCTGCCGGCGCAGGCGCTTTAACCACATCGTTGTAATTATCAACCTGAACA
The DNA here is from genome assembly GCF_032012665.1 of Scandinavium sp. Classification (NCBI taxonomy): domain Bacteria; kingdom Pseudomonadati; phylum Pseudomonadota; class Gammaproteobacteria; order Enterobacterales; family Enterobacteriaceae; genus Scandinavium; species Scandinavium sp. The sequence goes on along the minus strand of NZ_DALZVG010000011.1, from coordinate 41,273 downwards.
CATCCGCTCAGCGCCAGCATTGCGCCGAAAATTGCAATTTTTTTCATCACTCATCCTGCAAACCGTGAAAAAAATATTGTGGCATTAAAGCGTTAACGCTTCCAGCCTTTACTTCTGCGGGATAATCGAGATATGGCCGTTGCTCTCGAGGATGGCAAACTTGATCTCCGCAAGCTCCGTCAGCCCCTGATTGTTGCGGGCCGATACCATAATATCCTCCTCGGAGATATCGGCCATTTTCATTTTTTTGCGCATCAATACGCCATTTTCCACCAGCACCACCGCCGTTCCGTCAATCATCTCCTCCGCGCCGGGCAGGTATTTTTTGATTTTGCCAAACAGCATATCCATTACGATGAGGGTAATGATGCACAGTGCAGCCCCGGTGACGGAAAAATCATTGCCGAGCAGCCCCTGCTGCGTCGCCTCGCTGATGATCAGCAGCAGAATCAAATCAAACGAGGTCATCTGCAACAGCGCCCGACGCCCGGCAATTTTGAAGACGACCACCAGAATCAGGTAAATCGCGACGGCACGAAGGATCATATCCATATACAAATCCTAAGGATAAATATACTGGGTCAAAGTGACAGCGGGCTGCTGGTTAGCCCTCAGCGTGGAGACGACCTTACCGGAATGCCGGGGTTGCACGCTAAGCCAAAGCGTATGCAAGCCCCCTTCCGGCTGGTCATGAAACTCGAGCGTCATATCGCCGTTATGGCTGCTGAATCGCCACGGCTGCGGGTAGAGGGCTTCGATTTCAAACATATCCATAAACTGCCCGCCGAGCGTCACGGTATAGCTCTCTCCCGGCGGCGCGTTGAGCGTGACTTTCAGATCCATATCGCTTTGGTTGCGACCAAAACGCTCGTAATCGACCTTCAGAGAGTGGTTGCTGTTTACCGCGCTGCCGTTGCTGAACATCCCTTTTGAAAACAGCCCGCAGAACCCGGCCAGCAGCACTAAAATCAGCAACACAAAACCGTACTGTCGTGCCGCATTTTCCACCCGTAGCCAGAAGGGGTGCTCTGCTACAGGCGCTGATGAAGACGATGAGGATTTACTGTCAGCCATAATGACCCCGACGCGTGAGCGAACCGTAGAGGAAAGTATGGTCGCTTCCGGGCAGACCGTAAGTGACTGATGAAAAAATAGTGACAGGAAGTTATAGAGATATATCCCAACCAGCCCGGGCCGGGTTTCACATTTTATTAAACCTGCATGCCCATCATATGAGCATACATTTTTCATAATCGACAAAGATCGTCTCAGAGCACACCAAATAACAGATGATTAGCGTCGTTGAAAACATCAGTCGTCTAAGTTCACCTTAGATCGAGTGCTGTTTTATGCCTCCCCCATGTCCCATCATCGAAGCTTTACGAGCGCGTTTCCAAAGTTACTATCCCCTATATTTTCTCCTTCCGCCGTTCCCGGCGGGAATCTCAGCAAACCATGACATCAGGACGATGAAACAGAAAACCTATCACTACCTTCAGTTCCAGGCTGAGGGTAGTGATGTCGTTACTTCCGCAGTCAGCGAGGTTTATTGCTTAGTAAAAGAAGATGTAGTCTTACCTGATAAACCTTGAATTGCCGTCAACGCCTAAAATCGAAAAGGTAGCATTGCGCGGATTTCACTAAACCAATGGTTGACTGCGGGGATTTCCTCCAGGAGCCAGAAACCTAACACAATCATCACAATACCCATTACCAGATGAAAAATAATGCTGAACCAGAATTCAATAGGTTTGTCATCTTTATGAATGTACTCCTTTCGGCTCGTTCCTTTGAATGTTTTGGTATAAACGCCACGACGACAGTAGATAAATGATTGAGCCAAGGAGATTGGACCAACCAAAAAAGCTGCGCATACGGTGAACCAATATTGAAAACCCATCGCCATTCAATCCATTTAATGATTTTTCCCATTATTGCACAGGTAGTTCAGATTCCGCTCAGGATGGCATAAGCATCCGCTACTCACTCGAACGTGTCGGCATAGTGGTTAAACCTGGACGGCATCAGCAAACGTTCGTGGATGTATCTACCTTCACCGCGGCTGTGAGCGCACCTACACCAAAGTCCTTCTGATGGAAGAATATTTGAATGGTCGCAGCGACGGATTTAAACACTGAATGGTTATTTGTTTGGTCCGTGCGGAGCAAGACGGAATTCCAACTGATAAAGTTTTCCATCCGGAGCTTTAAAGTCGACGTCAAAAGAGCCCGGCGGGTTAAACGGATCTGGAACGTTTCTCGCTATACACGTTGACCGCCAGGCTATATGGCCGTTTTTTCCCAAGCCAAGTGAGCGTGACTTCCACCAGTCGTACCATGACTGGTCTGTTGGCTGGTCACTGCCCTTCTCTCTTACGAACCAATGATTCCGCTTCGATCTCTTTCCCATTTCACGAGTGGAGTACATCGGGGATGGAAGCTTTTTGTCTATCAGCATCTGACGTGCCTGATTATGCATTAACGAGAAATGCATTTTGGTCACTCTCACGCCTGTTAATCAAGGAAAAATCATGAGCGAGTTTGCGCTTATTGAAATCAAGCCGGAACCTGCTCCAATGCTTTACATCACAAATGGCCTTGACGTTTACCTTGAGCAAATCTGTCAGACAGATCGGGCTGGTGTCCGCAAGGCGGCACCATCAATTACATCCGCGAGACGCTACCAGTCCCGAAATACGGATGCATGCTGGTCGTTGGCTGCCGGTGCTAACCCGAACTTCATCGCGAAGCAAATGGGCCACACCGACGCGCAAATGGTTTACCGGGTGTACGGATCCTGGATGGCTGAAAATAACCAGGACCAGGTACTCATCCTCAACCAGAAATTGAGTGAGTTTGCCCCATCCATGCCCCACGCAGTGGGATCAGATGGATATTAATTATAAATATCATTAGGTTATCTAACCTAAACCTGCATCCCCATCACTTCCTGGTAAGCCGACACCAGTTTGTTACGCACCTGAATGCCCATCTGCAAAGAAACAGACGATTTTTGCAGGTCGGTCATCACATCGTTCAATGCCACGCCCGGCTCGCCTAAGGCAAATTTCTCCGCCTGCGCTTTGGCACTGTTTTGCGTTTCGCTGATGCGGTCCAGCGCGGCGTTGAGCTGCCCGGCGAAGCTGATAGTTGGCTGTTCTTCCACCTGCTGATTGCGGGCGACGCTGGCAGCAGCCTGCATTTGCGTCAGAACCCCTTCGATGCCTGTAATGGCCATTTTGATCCCCTGGTTGATGTCATGGGTGATGAGATTATCAGTTTGTCAATGAGATAAAGGCGCTAATTAACGTTAAAAAACCCGACTATTTGAGCGATGGAAAATTCGCGGAGGGCAAATAATGGCATCAGTACCCCTTTGCCTTTGCCGACCGGGAGTCAGCCTTGCTTTTGTACACGTTTAACGCCATCGACCTGGATTTACGAGGTGCGCAATGAGCGCGACCGCGGCCACGCCACAATCTAAAATGCCAGAGTGGGTCGCTCGCCTGCGCGCTAACCCGAAAATTCCTCTTATGGTTGCCAGCGCTGCCGCAGTGGCAATCATCGTTGCGCTGGTGCTGTGGGCAAAGCAGCCTGACTACCGGACGCTGTTCAGCAATCTGACCGATCAGGACGGCGGCGCCATCGTCACTCAGCTCCAGCAGATGAACATTCCCTATCGCTTTGCCGACAGCGGCGGCGCGATCGAAGTGCCTGCTGACAAAGTCCACGAGCTACGCTTGCGTCTGGCGCAGGCCGGGCTGCCGAAGGGCGGTGCGGTCGGCTTTGAGCTGCTGGATCAGGAAAAATTCGGCATCAGCCAGTTCAGCGAGCAGGTGAACTACCAGCGTGCGCTGGAAGGCGAACTGGCCCGCACTATTGAAACCCTCGGTCCGGTGAAAAGCGCCCGCGTGCATCTCGCGATGCCAAAACCATCGCTGTTCGTGCGTGAGCAAAAACTCCCTTCTGCCTCCGTGACCCTGAACCTTGAGCCTGGCCGCGCGCTGGACGAAGGTCAAATCGCGGCGGTGGTGCATTTGGTTTCCAGCGCCGTGGCAGGCCTGCCGCCGGGTAACGTGACCTTGGTCGATCAGGGTGGCCATCTGCTGACCCAGTCGCAGACCGGCGATCGTGACCTCAACGACGCGCAGCTGAAATACGCCTCCGATGTGGAAGGACGCGTGCAGCGTCGTATCGAATCAATTCTGTCGCCGATTGTTGGCAACGGCAACGTCCATGCGCAGGTCACCGCCCAGATCAACTTCGACAATAAAGAACAGACCGAAGAGCAGTATCGCCCGAACGGCGATACCAGCCAGGCGGTAATGCGTTCGCGTCAGGTGAACGAAAGCGAGCAGGTTGGCAGCCCGAATCCGGGTGGCGTGCCGGGTGCGCTCTCCAACTCCCCTGCTCCGGCGCCGAATGCGCCAATCTCCACGCCACCGGCAAACCAGCAGGCAGGCGCGCAGGGGCAGCAGCGTACGACCAGCACCAATAACCAGAGCGGGCCGCGCAATAGTTCCCGCAACGAAACCACTAACTACGAAGTCGACCGCACCATTCGCCACACCAAAATGAACGTCGGCGACATTCAGCGCCTGTCGGTAGCGGTAGTGGTGAACTACAAGAATCTGCCCGACGGTAAGCCGCTGCCGCTGACCGCCGATCAGATGAAGCAGATTGAAGATCTGACCCGCGAAGCGATGGGCTATAACACGACCCGTGGCGACACCCTGAACGTGGTCAACTCGCCGTTTACCGCGGGTGATGAAACCGGTGGCGAACTGCCGTTCTGGCAGCAGCAGTCGTTTATCGATCAGCTGATGTCCGCCGGACGCTGGCTGCTGATTGCCCTGGTGGCGTGGATCCTGTGGCGCAAAGCGGTTCGTCCGCAGCTGCTGCGCCGCGAAGAGGAAGCCAAAGCCGCGCGCGAAGAAGCGAAGGTCGAGCGTGAAATCGCCGAGGCCGTGCAGGTTAACCTCAGCAAAGATGAACAGCAGCAGAGCCGTCGCGCCAACCAGCGCCTGAGTGCCGAAGTGATGAGTCAGCGTATTCGCGAAATGTCAGACAACGATCCGCGCGTCGTCGCGCTGGTCATTCGCCAGTGGATGAGTAACGACCATGAGTAATTCAGCCCTTAGCGGTACCGATAAAAGCGTCATCCTGCTGATGACCATTGGCGAAGACCGCGCGGCGGAGGTGTTCAAGCATCTCAACACGCGCGAAGTACAGACGCTCAGCGCGGCAATGGCCAACGTGCGCCAGATTTCCAACAAGCAGTTGACCGACGTGCTGGCAGAGTTTGAGCAGGAAGCCGAACAGTACGCGGCGCTGAACGTCAACGCCAACGAATACCTGCGTACCGTGCTGGTGAAAGCGCTGGGTGAAGAGCGCGCGGCAAGCCTGCTGGAAGATATTCTCGAAACCCGCGAAACCACCAGCGGCATCGAAACGCTCAACTTTATGGAGCCGCAGAGCGCCGCCGACCTTATCCGCGACGAGCATCCGCAGATCATCGCCACCATTCTGGTTCACCTTAAGCGCGGCCAGGCGGCGGATATTCTGGCGCTGTTCGACGAACGCCTGCGTCACGACGTGATGCTGCGTATCGCCACCTTCGGCGGCGTGCAGCCGGCGGCGCTGGCGGAGCTGACCGAAGTGCTGAACAACCTGCTCGACGGCCAGAACCTCAAGCGCAGCAAAATGGGCGGCGTGAGAACGGCAGCCGAAATCATCAACCTGATGAAAACTCATCAGGAAGAAGCGGTCATCACCGCCGTGCGCGAATTCGACGGCGAGCTGGCACAAAAGATCATCGACGAGATGTTCCTGTTCGAAAACCTGGTCGAAGTGGACGACCGCAGCATTCAGCGCCTGCTGCAGGAAGTGGATTCCGAATCGCTGCTTATCGCCCTCAAAGGCGCCGAGCATCCGCTGCGCGAGAAATTCCTGCGCAATATGTCGCAGCGTGCGGCGGATATCCTGCGCGACGACCTCGCCAACCGTGGCCCGGTGCGCCTGTCTCAGGTGGAAAACGAGCAGAAAGCGATTCTGCTTATTGTGCGTCGTCTGGCGGAAACCGGCGAGATGGTGATTGGCAGCGGAGACGATACCTATGTCTGATGCCACGCCGTGGAAAGTCTGGTTGCCTGATGACCTGGCCCCGCCGGTACAGGCCTTTGTACCGGAATTTACCGAACACACCGACGGTGAACCGGTAGATGAAATATCAGAAGAACAAAAGCTGCAGCAGCAGCTCGCGCAGATTCAGATGCAGGCTCATGAACAGGGCTATAGCGCCGGTCTGGCCGAAGGACGTGCCGCCGGGCAGTCTCAGGGCTATCAGGAAGGCTTAGCGCAGGGTCTGGAGCAGGGCCAGATGCAGGCTCAGCAGCAGCAGGTGCCTCTGCACGCGCGGATGCAGCAGCTGGTGAGTGAATTTCAGCATACGCTGGACGCGCTCGACAGCGTTATCGCCTCGCGTCTGATGCAGATGGCACTGGAAGCCGCCCGCCAGGTGATCGGCCAGGCGCCGGTTGTCGATAACTCGGCGCTGATCAAACAGATTCAGGCCCTGCTGCAACAGGAACCGCTGTTCAGCGGTAAACCGCAGCTGCGCGTGCATCCGGATGATTTACAGCGCGTGGAAGAGATGGTTGGCGCCACGCTAAACCTGCACGGCTGGCGGCTGCGGGGCGATCCTTCCCTGCATCACGGCGGCTGCAAAGTGTCTGCCGATGAGGGCGATCTTGACGCCAGCGTAGCCACCCGCTGGCAGGAGCTGTGCCGCCTGGCCGCTCCGGGAGTCATCTGATGACCGCCCGTCTGACGCGCTGGCTCACCACGCTCGATAACTTCGAGACAAAAATGGCGCAGCTCCCATCGGTGCGCCGCTACGGACGGCTGACCCGCGCCACCGGGCTGGTGCTGGAGGCCACCGGGCTGCAGCTGCCGCTCGGCGCGACCTGCGTGATTGAGCGTCTGGAAAACGGCGAAGTGCACGAAGTGGAGAGCGAAGTGGTCGGCTTTAACGGTCATCGCCTGTTTCTGATGCCGCTGGAAGAAGTGGAAGGCATTCTGCCCGGTGCTCGTGTCTATGCGCGCAATGCATCCGGCGACGGTTTGCAGAGCGGAAAGCAGCTTCCGCTTGGCCCGGCGCTGCTGGGACGCGTACTCGACGGCGCAGGAAAGCCGCTCGACGGCCTGCCCGCTCCGGACACAACCGAAACCGGCGCGCTGATCACCCAGCCGTTCAACCCCTTGCAGCGAACCCCGATTGAACACGTGCTGGACACTGGTGTGCGTCCCATTAACGCCCTGCTGACCGTGGGACGCGGCCAGCGCATGGGCCTGTTTGCGGGCTCCGGCGTAGGGAAATCGGTACTGCTCGGCATGATGGCGCGCTACACCCAGGCCGATGTGATCGTGGTCGGGCTGATCGGTGAACGTGGCCGTGAAGTAAAAGATTTTATCGAGAACATTCTTGGAGCAGATGGGCGTGCGCGCTCGGTGGTGATCGCCGCCCCGGCGGACGTCTCTCCCCTGCTCCGCATGCAGGGCGCGGCCTATGCCACGCGTATCGCCGAAGATTTTCGCGACCGCGGCCAGCACGTTTTGCTGATCATGGATTCTCTTACCCGTTACGCGATGGCCCAGCGTGAAATCGCGCTCGCCATCGGTGAACCGCCTGCCACCAAAGGTTATCCGCCTTCGGTGTTTGCGAAGCTGCCCGCACTGGTGGAACGCGCCGGGAACGGCATCAGCGGCGGTGGTTCGGTCACCGCCTTTTATACAGTGCTCACCGAGGGCGACGATCAGCAGGATCCGATTGCCGACTCAGCGCGTGCCATTCTCGACGGCCACATTGTGCTGTCCCGCCGTCTGGCGGAAGCGGGCCACTATCCGGCCATCGATATCGAAGCCTCCATCAGCCGCGCCATGACTGCGCTCATCACCGAGAAGCACTACGCGCGGGTGAGAAACTTCAAACAACTGCTCTCAAGCTTCCAGCGCAACCGCGACCTGGTGAGCGTCGGTGCGTACGCAAAGGGCAGCGACCCGATGCTCGACAAGGCCATTGCGCTGTGGCCACAGCTGGAGGGCTTTCTGCAACAGGGTATTTTCGAAAAAGCGGACTGGAATGATTCCCTCCAGGCTCTGGACATCATCTTCCCGGCCGCTTAACAGGAGACCGATATGGCAGAACACGGTGCCTTAGCCACGCTGAAAGAGCTGGCGGAGAAGGAAGTCGACAATGCCGCCCTGCAGTTGGGTGAGATGCGACGCGGCTGCCAGCAGGCAGAAGAGCAGTTGAAGATGCTGATGGATTACCAGCTTGAGTATCAGACCAGCCTGAACGACACCCTGTCCCAGGGGATGGCAAGCCTGCGCTGGCAGAACTACCAGCAGTTTATCCAGACCCTGGAGAAGGCTATCGATCAGCATCGCCAGCAGCTTCTGCAGTGGAACCGCAGAGTCGAACAGGCGCTCAGCGCCTGGCGTGAAAAAAAACAGCGTTTGCAGGCATGGCAGACGCTCCAGGACAGACAGGCCGCCGCCGAGCTGCTGGCGGAAAACCGTCTGGATCAGAAAAAAATGGATGAGTTCGCCCAGCGCGCCACCTTAAGGAAACCCGAATGATTACTCTGCCGAAACTTCTCGTCAGTGACGCCGATATTCCAGGCGCGCAAACCGGCGTCACCGCCGGTGCCGATGCCGGGGACGCTCAGGACTTTTTTGCTCTGCTGGCCGGGGCGATGTCTGGCAAAACCGCGAAAGAGGGCAAGCTGACGCTCGCCGACCTGCAGGCCGCCAGTCAAAAGCTCCCTCAGGGAGAGGCAAAAGCCACGCTAAACCAGCTTCTCACACAGCAGGACGAAGGCGATACGCAGAAAATCGATCTGACCACCCTCACGGATGCTCAATCGGTGCTGAGTGCACTGACGCCGGAAGCCAAAAGCGACGTGGTGAAACAGCTGACCAAAGATCTGCAAAAAGCCGAAGACAAACCGACGCTGAGCGAAGAAGAACTGGCGGGCATCAGCGCACTGATGGCGATGCTGCCGCATACTGCTACGGCTACCACAACAGCCGCACCAGCCGCTTCAGGTGATGCCGTTACCCAGACGGCAGGCGCAGGCGTCAAAGGGTTTGCGGATCTCGCAACTGCGGCAACCGCTGTGGGCAGTACCGCCGGACACGCAGCCGGGAAAGAATTCACCCTCACGCAAACGGGTCATGGGGTGCAGGCCGTTCATACAGAGGATGCCGCCAGCCAGGCCACGCCGCTGGTCGCGTCTGTTGCCGCAAAAGCGGATGCAGACAGTTTCCTTTCTGCCGCAGTGCCTGTGGCGACCGCCGCACCGGCCATCAGCAACGCCACCGCCACGGTCAATACCCACCCGGTGGTGACCGTCAATTCTCAGCTCGGCACACCGGAATGGCAGCAAAACGTCAGCCAGCACATTACGCTGTTTACCCGCCAGGGCCAGCAAACGGCCGAGCTGAAGCTGCACCCGGAGAACCTGGGCCAGGTCAATATCACCCTGAAAATTGACGACAATCAGGCGCAAATCCAGATGGTTTCCCCGCACAGCCACGTGCGTGCGGCACTGGAAGCGGCAATTCCGACCCTGCGCACTCAGCTTGCAGACAACGGCATTCAGCTGTCGCAGAGCAACGTCAGCAGCGAAAGCTTTGCGGGACAGCAACAGCAATCTGCTTTCGGACAATCTTCATCGCAACGTTCTGCTGAAGGTCGGGCAAATCCTTCCGATAACGAAGAGACGCTGAGCGTTCCCGTCAGCCTGCAGGCGCAGGCTCGGGGCAACGGCACAGTTGACACGTTCGCCTAACGCCAGAGGTAGCACGATTATTCCCGTCTTTTCCGCCCTTTGAGCCGGACTTAAGTCGGGATAATCATCGGATAAGCAGTACCCATTAAAGGAAAGCCGTAACAGATGACTGACACCGCGATCGCAAAGAAAAGCAAGCGCTCAATCTGGATCCCGCTGCTGGTGCTGGTGACGCTCGCGGCCTGCGCAACCGCAGGCTATAGCTACTGGCGTCTGCAGCAGCAACCTTCAGCGGAGGCGAAGAAAGAGGCTCCCCCGCCACCTGCCCCGGTATTCTGGGCGCTGGACACCTTCACGGTGAACCTGGGCGACGCCGATCGCGTGCTCTACATTGGTATTACGCTGCGCCTGAAGGACGAGGCGACCCGCACGCGTCTGAACGACTATCTGCCGGAAGTACGCAGCCGCCTGCTGCTGCTGTTCTCCCGTCAGGACGCCGCGAAGCTTGCGACCGACACCGGAAAACAGGATCTGGTGAACGCGATTAAACAGACACTTGCCCCACCGCTGGTCGCGGGTCAGCCGAAGCAGGAAGTGACTGACGTGCTGTATACAGCTTTCATTCTGCGGTAATCCCATGGGCGACAGTATTCTTTCTCAGGCCGAAATTGATGCGCTGCTGAACGGCGACAGCGACAAGAGCGACGAACCTCAGGCGGGCGCATCCGGCGACAGCGACATTCGTCCCTACGATCCCAATACCCAGCGTCGCGTGGTGCGCGAGCGTTTACAGGCGCTGGAAATTATCAACGAGCGTTTTGCGCGCCAGTTCCGTATGGGACTGTTTAACCTGCTGCGTCGCAGCCCGGATATTACCGTCGGGGCAATCCGCATTCAGCCGTATCACGAGTTTGCCCGCAACCTGCCGGTGCCGACCAACCTGAACCTGATCCACCTGAAGCCGCTGCGCGGCACGGGCCTGTTCGTGTTTTCGCCAAGCCTGGTGTTTATTGCCGTCGATAACCTGTTCGGCGGCGATGGACGCTTCCCGACGAAAGTGGAAGGCCGCGAATTCACCCACACCGAGCAGCGCGTCATCAACCGCATGCTGAAGCTGGCGCTGGAAGGCTACAGCGACGCCTGGAAGGCGATTAACCCGCTGGAGGTCGAGTACGTGCGTTCGGAGATGCAGGTGAAATTCACCAACATCACCACCTCGCCGAACGACATCGTGGTGAACACGCCGTTCCATGTGGAAATTGGCAACCTGACCGGCGAGTTCAATATCTGCCTGCCGTTCAGCATGATCGAGCCGCTGCGCGAGCTGCTGGTCAACCCGCCGCTGGAGAACTCCCGCAGTGAAGATCAGAACTGGCGTGAAAACCTGGTTCGCCAGGTTCAGCACTCCGAACTGGAGCTGGTGGCGAACTTCGCCGACATCTCCCTGCGCCTGTCGCAAATATTAAAACTACAGCCCGGCGATGTACTGCCGATCGACAAACCGGATCGCATTATCGCCCACGTGGACGGCGTGCCGGTGCTGACCAGCCAGTACGGCACGATAAACGGACAGTACGCGCTACGCGTTGAGCATTTGATTAACCCGATTTTGAACTCGCTGAACGAGGAACAGCCCAAATGAGTGATATGAATAATCCGTCCGATGGCAACGCTGGCGATATGGACGATCTGTGGGCTGAAGCGTTGGGCGAACAGAAATCCGCTGGCGGCAAAAGCGCCGCCGATGCCGTGTTCCAGCAGTTAGGCGGCGGTGACGTCAGCGGCACATTGCAGGACATCGACCTGATTATGGATATTCCGGTCAAACTGACCGTTGAACTGGGCCGCACTCGTATGACCATCAAAGAGCTGCTGCGCCTGACGCAGGGTTCCGTGGTGTCGCTGGACGGCCTCGCGGGCGAGCCGCTGGATATCCTTATCAACGGCTATCTGATTGCCCAGGGCGAAGTGGTGGTGGTGGCCGATAAATACGGCGTACGCATCACGGATATTATTACGCCGTCTGAGCGTATGCGTCGCCTGAGCCGCTGATATGAAACCCCAGGTCGTCGTTTCACAATCGGCTCCCACAGCAGCGCCCTCTTCCCCGCTGATTGCCGTCAGCGGTGCGCTGCTCGGCATTATTCTGCTGATCCTCGCTGCGGCGTGGCTCGCGAAGCGCTTTGGCTTTAACGGGGTGAAAAATAGCGCCACCAAAGAGCTGAAGGTCAGCGCCAGCGCGGCGCTGGGCCAGCGTGAGCGGGTGGTGATTATCGATGTTGAAGATGCGCGCCTGGTGCTGGGCGTGACCGCAAATCAGGTGTCACTGCTGCATAAGCTGCCGCCGAAAACCGTTGACCCTGAAGCCCCGAATCCTGACGCCCCCGATTTTGCCTCACTGATGAAATCCGTGATTAAGCGTCCAGGGAGACTTTGATGCGCCGTCTGTTATCCCTTTCGCTTGTTACGCTGTTGCTGATCTCCCCGGCAGCGTTCGCCCAGTTGCCAGGGCTGGTGAGCCAGCCGCTGCCAAACGGCGGCCAGAGCTGGTCTCTACCGGTGCAGACGCTGGTATTTATCACCTCGCTGACCTTCCTGCCTGCCATTTTACTGATGATGACCAGCTTCACGCGCATCATCATCGTGTTTGGCCTGTTGCGCAGCGCACTCGGCACCGCCTCCGCACCGCCAAACCAGGTGCTGCTGGGCCTGGCGCTGTTTCTGACGTTTTTCATTATGTCGCCGGTGATCGACAAGATTTATAACGACGCTTATCAGCCGTTCAGCGAAGACAAAATCACGCTTGAGCAGGCCATTGATAAGGGCTCGCAGCCGCTGCGGGAGTTTATGCTGCGCCAGACGCGCGAGGCAGATCTTGCGCTGTTCGCCAGGCTTGCCAATACGCCCCCGATTCAGGGCCCGGAGGCCGTGCCGATGCGTATCCTGCTGCCCGCCTACGTCACCAGCGAGCTGAAAACGGCCTTCCAGATTGGCTTCACCATTTTCATTCCGTTCCTGATTATCGATCTGGTGGTCGCCAGCGTGCTGATGGCGCTGGGGATGATGATGGTCCCCCCGGCCACCATCGCCCTGCCGTTCAAGCTGATGCTGTTCGTGCTGGTTGACGGCTGGCAGCTGCTGGTCGGTTCGCTAGCACAAAGTTTCTACAGTTAAGGAGTGCCGCGATGACCCCTGAATCGGTAATGATGCTCGGCACTGAAGCGATGAAAGTGGCCCTGGCTCTCGCCGCCCCACTGCTGCTGGTGGCGCTGGTTACCGGGCTGCTGATCAGTATTTTGCAGGCCGCGACGCAGATTAACGAAATGACCCTGTCGTTCATTCCGAAAATCATCGCCGTGTTCGTGGCGATGATCGTGGCCGGTCCGTGGATGCTGAACCTGCTGCTCGACTATGTGCGCACGCTGTTTAATAACCTGCCCTATATCATCGGGTAAGCGGGATGTTACACGTCTCAAGCGATCAGTGGCTCCACTGGCTTAGCCTCTATTTCTGGCCGCTTTTGCGCGTGCTGGCGCTGATCATGACGGCGCCGCTCCTGAGTGAAAAATCGGTGCCTAAGCGGGTGAAACTCGGGCTTGGCGTCATCATCACCTTTATCATCGCCCCAACGCTTCCCGCCACTGACGTGACGCTGTTTTCCCCCAACGCGCTGTGGCTGGCGCTGCAACAAATCCTGATTGGCATTGCCCTCGGTTTTACCATGCAGTTTGCCTTTGCAGCGGTGCGCTTCGCGGGTGAAGTGATTGGCCTGCAGATGGGGCTTTCCTTTGCGACTTTCGTTGACCCCGGCAGCCATCTCAGTATGCCGGTGCTGGCCCGCATTATGGATATGCTGGCGATGCTGCTGTTTCTGGTGTTTAACGGCCACCTGTGGCTGATCTCCCTGCTGGTTGACACGTTCCATACGCTGCCCATTGGCGGGCACCCGCTCAACAGCAACGCCTTTATGGCACTGAGCCGGGCGGGAGGGCTCATTTTCCTCAATGGACTGATGCTGGCGCTGCCGATCATCACCCTGCTGTTGACCATCAACCTGGCGCTGGGAATGCTCAACCGCATGGCGCCGCAGCTTTCAGTGTTTGTTATCGGTTTCCCGATTACGCTCACCGTCGGTATTATTTTGATGGCGGCATTAATGCCCTTAATTGCTCCTTTCTGTGAGCATTTATTCAGCGAAATATTCGATCTATTAGCAGATATTATCAGTGAGTTACCAAAGATAAGTTCTCCATAATATAAAAAGGGTTATCCTAAGGATATTCTTAAAACAGACCTGCGAAAACATCTACCAGGATAACTCTGGCGCGGGTTAATTGTTTTTACCCCCCTCACAGTTCATAACATTTACTTTACTTTAAGATGTTTCCTGGCAAATTATACGTAACTTTACGGGATAGTTGTGGTCACCCGATTGTCTTACTTGCTCTTTGCTATGACAGGTATGGCGCGCTCTGACAAATAAAAAACAATCGGGTTATGGGTTAATTATCGTTATGCATTGAGTGAGGGTAACCATGTCAACGATTATTATGGATCTGTGCAGTTACACCCGGCTGGGTTTAACCGGGTATTTGACCAGCCGGGGGATAAAGAAGCGTGATATCGGCGACGTCGACAGCATCAGTGAGCTTGAAGAGGCCTGCGGTGCGCTAAGCCCGTCTGTCGTGTTCATTAATGAAGACTGTTTCATTCACGATCCACAAAACAGTCAGCATATAAAGCAGATCATTAATCAACACCCCAGGACACTGTTTATCGTCTTTATGGCTATTGCCAATATTCATTTCGATGAATATTTGCTGGTCAGAGATAATTTGCTGATCAGTTCGAAATCGATTAAGCCAGAATCCCTGGACGGTATTCTTGCCGATTATCTGCAAAAAATCGGCGAGGATGTTAGTAAGATTAAAATCCCAACATTATCATTAAGCCGGACTGAATCCAGCATGCTGAAAATGTGGATGTCGGGCCAGGGTACGATTCAAATATCCGACCAGATGAATATTAAGGCTAAAACGGTATCATCACATAAAGGTAATATTAAAAAGAAAATAAAAACCCACAATAAGCAGGTTATTTATCATGTTGTCCGATTGACAGATAACGTGACCAGCGGGATCTACGTCAATATGCGATGAATAAAAGTGCAGACGATTCCGTCTGCGCTATTTCATTGCCCGGCCTACAAAACCAGCTTGCCTCGCAGGCTGGCGTAAGGCGTAGCCGCCACCCGGCAAGTGTTTACTGCACATCCCTGCCCCGGCAGAAAGACGCTCAGTCGACTTTTTCGACGAAGATACCGTCGTCGTGGCCGATTTCATTAAAGAACCAGATGCCCATCGGGTAATCTTCCAGCGACACCAGATACATCGTTCCTTCGTTAAACTGCTCTACGGCCAGTACAACGCCCGGCCGACGCGGCCCACCGTCCGTTTTGACCGTGACGCGATCGTTCACCTGCATACGTTCTCTCCTGTCTTTTCCTTTGAGCCAGTGTAGAACAAAACGTCCCCGCTGACAGCGTCTCACGTACCGATGGCTGTTTTTTTCGACGGTCTATACTTAAGGGTGGGTTACTGGATGAGGAGCCTTGAATGAAAACTGTCAAAGAGTATAGCGAGACGGCCAAACGCGAGGTCAATGTGGACGTCGACGCCTTGCTGGACGCTATCAATGAAATCAGCGAGAGCGAGGTCCATCGCGCCGGTGATTCTCCGCATCACGTCAGCATCAACGGGCGTGATTACCATACGTGGCGAGAGCTGGCCGAGGCCTTTGAGCTTGATATTCACGACTTCAGCATTACTGAAGTGAACCGCTGATCGCAATAAAAAAAACCCGGCCATGGCATGGCCGGGTGGAAACAAGCTTTCGCAAGAAGCACTTGAAAATTCGTTACACCAGGAAATCCGATGCGGGGAAAACATTATCCTCAATTTTTCCATCAGACAAGCACCATTCATAAATAATGTGAATGTCTTTAAGATTTTTCCCGCATGAATTTATGTTTAAGGAGCGCGAATGCCCACCCTGCAACAGCCGCTGATCCTCTTTACCGACGTCGAAGGTACTCTGCTTGATATCCATACTCAGGAATGGCAGCCCGCCAGCGACTGGCTACTGCGCCTTAAACAGCAGCAAATCCCCGTTATACTGTGCAGCAGCAAAACGGCGGCTGAGATGATGCTGCTGCAAAAAGAGCTGGGACTGGAAGCGCTGCCGCTGATTGCTGAGAACGGTGCGGTTATTCATCTGGCAGATGAATGGCAGGACGATGAGGCGTTTCCTCGCCTGATCAGCGGATCGCCGCACGAAGAGATCCGGCATGTGCTAAACCAGCTTCGCGACAGCGACGGATATAAGTTCACCACGTTCTCTGACGTCAGCGAACCAACCATCGTCGACTGGACAGGAATGACGCCCCGGCATGCGGCGCTGGCGAAGCTGCATGAGGCTTCAGAAACGCTTATCTGGCGGGACAGTGATGAAAAGATGCTGGAATTCAGCGCCGCGCTTGCCTCACTTGGTCTGCAATTTGTGCAGGGTGCCCGCTTCTGGCACGTACTGGATGAACGCGGTGGCAAAGCGCAGGCGGTAAACTGGCTGCTGCACCGCTATCAGCAGCGGGAAGGCTTTCGGCGGACGTCGATAGGCCTTGGCGACGGACCCAACGACGCATCGCTGCTTGATACCACCGATTATGCCGTGGTCGTCAAAGGGTTGAACCGCGACGGTGTCAGGCTCTCCCGCGATACGCCAGAGCGCGTCTATCATACCAGGGAAAGCGGGCCTGCGGGCTGGCGCGAAGGGCTGGACTACTGGCTAGCACCACCCTGACAGCACACCTGGTTACGCCCGTTCTGCTTGGCCAGATAGAGCCTGCCATCGGCAACGGACTGCAAATGCTCAATATCATAGATCCCTTTTTCATCACTGCTGCTGACGCCAAACGAGGCGCTGATGCGAAGCGTAGTGCCTTTGCCGATGAGCATTTCCCGGTTGTTAATTTTGGCGCGGATGCGTTCGGCCATCGCGCAGGCATCTTTCCGGGAAGCACCCGGCATGACCAGGCAGAACTCTTCTCCGCCAACGCGCCCGGCTAAATCGTCCTTGCGGATCTGCGAGGCAATCGTGCTGGAGACATGGCTCAGCACACGATCGCCAGCCTGGTGACCAAACCGGTCATTGATGCCCTTAAAGTAATCCAGGTCAAGCTGAATCACCGACAGCGACTCGCCGTGCAGCTCACACTCGCGCGCTGCTTTAGCGGCCAGGTCAAACAGCGTGCTGCGGTTGTACAGGCGCGTCAGTCCGTCATGCCACGCCTGCCATTGTAGCGAGCTTTGCAAAGTACTCATGTTGCGGACCATACGACGAATCACAACCCAGGAGATGATGAGCATGGTGGTAAACAGCGCCCAGACCAGGCTCAACGCCACGGAAATAGTGCCGAAATCGCCCCGAATGCCCTCATTCAGAGGGTGAATACGCACCAGCACGCCGTCAAAGTTGCGCATTTTTTCCCAGTTAACGTAACGTGTCGCAAAGCGCATGCCGCCGTGGTTGTCATACTCAAGCGCCCTTGCGAGTTGGGCTTTTTCACTATTACTCAGCGGCTGTGGCGTGGCTTCAACGGAGAGGGAGCTGGCAAGCAAGTTCATTTGCCGATCGTAAAGACGGTATTCGCCTTCCTTTTCACCCTGCATAGCTGTCGACAGCAGGTGCTTCATCTGTGCGAGAGAGAAATCAATCGCCAGCACGCCATGCCAGTAATGCTGATAATCCACCGGGAGCGAGACGGCAATCCGGCGTTTCGGCCCTTCCGGCGTATCCAGCATCCAGCTCACCCAGCGAATGCCGCGATTTGGATTAGTGCGCTCAGACTGATCGACAAACCAGGGGCTGGTCACCAGCGCGTAATACTGCCCAACGACGTCATTGCTGAGCATCGTCGGATTGCTGGCGATAAAAAAACCCGCGCGGGAAACGTAGAGCATCTGCTGCGAGTCGCCTTTAAGCGTGGTGGACAGCCTCAGCAGGTAACCCACCTCCAGCGTGGCGGTCAGTTCGTTGCCGAGCAGCAAACTGTCGCGAGAAAGAATGGTGGTATCGTCGACAAACGCATCGGAGACGCCGTGCACCGGCAACGTGCGCTGGTTGTCGAGCAGAATGGACCACTGATGCTGCGTGCGCTTGCGCTCAAACTCTTCGCCTGCATTATGCAGCACGTCGAACGCCAGCGGCCTTTCAAGCGCCGCCTGCATCCCGTTGCGGTAAAATATCAGCCGCTCAATGCTGACCTGCAGCTGATTGTTAAACTCGTGGGTCACGTTCTCCAGCGAGTTGCGCTGGCTGGAGATGTAGGCATCTTCAAGGACGACCACTTCACGCCAGGTAAGCAGGGTTGAAAACAGCAGGACGACACAAAAACAGACGTTAACCACCCGGTCCGGGCTGGAACGATGGCTGAGTCTCTTTAGCCAGCGCGGATTTTCCACTCGTGATAGGTGGGGCACACAAACTCCCTGAACATGATCTGGGGCGATGACTACAGTTAAAACGCCCGGCTAAGAATACCGGGCGTTGTCACTATGCTTCGTTTTGGGCTCGCCCGTCTCCCGGCATGAGTTCGTCTTCACGGAATGCTTCCCGCTTTACGCCAAACCCATCATACCAACGGCATTCGACCATGCCACTGGCGTACCCGGTGACGACCATACGCGGCCCGCCACTTTTTGGCTTAACTTCATCACTGACCAAAAAGACCATAACTGCCTCCGGTATCAGAGTGAAACTGTTTCACGATAGCCGAAAATAGTCAGGTTTGCGTAGTCGCTGAAAAACTTTTACGTTGCCGAACGCAGCCGCGAGATAAGGTTCACGCCAGCCAGCACAACGGCGCCCACCACGAAACCAAACAGCAGATTGAACAGCGTTGGTGAAAGCATGCCAACGATCCCGCCCTGCCCCGCGGCAAAAGCTTCAACCGCGTGATGTAGCGGCGCGATACCGTGCACCACAATGCCACCACCCACTAAAAACATTGCCAGCGTTCCCACCACGGAAAGCACCTTCATCAGCCACGGCGCCACAAACAGCAGGAATTTGCCAACCGCCTGAGAAAGTGCGCCGCGCTTCTCCACCAGCCAGTAGCCCATGTCGTCAAGCTTCACGATCACACCGACCAGACCGTAAACGCCGATGGTCACGAGAACAGCAATGCCAGAGAGGATCAGAATCTGATTAAGCAGCGGCGCGTCAGCCACGATCCCGAGGGTGATCGCCACAATTTCTGCCGACAGAATAAAATCGGTGCGTACCGCGCCTTTTACTTTGTCGCGCTCGAACGCCTGCGGGTCCTGATTCGCAATAGCTTCCAGACGCTGCTGGCGCGCCTTTGGATCTTCTTTATGCTTGCGTGAGTGTAGCGTATGCAGCACTTTCTCCACGCCCTCAAAGCAGAGGAATGCGCCACCCAGCATTAACAACGGTGTGATAGCCCAGGGCAAAAACGCACTGATGAGCAGCGCCAGCGGCACCAGGATCACTTTGTTAATAAACGACCCTTTCGCCACGCTCCATACCACGGGCAGCTCGCGGTTGGCCCGCACGCCCGTGACCTGCTGTGCGTTTAGCGACAAATCATCCCCGAGCACGCCAGCGGTTTTCTTCGCCGCCAGCTTACCCATCATGGAAATATCATCCAGCAGCGTGGCAATATCATCCAGTAACGTTAAAAGACTGCTTCCGGCCAAAAGGGACTCCTGTGTTTTGTTGTTATTTCTGAGTCTTATAGTATGAAGCAAAAGTCCTTTCCCGCCCATTGGCTCACGCTGTCAATCAAAAAGAGTTCGTCTGGTGCCAATTAAAGCGCTCGCCAGAAGGATAGTTTTCCCGTTAACTATACGCGCCCTTCTTAATTCTCTGTCGCCGTGAGGACTCATGCAGGTCAGACATCTTTTACCGCTCATCGGAGCGCTTTTCGCCCTCTATATCATCTGGGGATCGACCTATTTTGCCATCAGCATTGGCGTAGAGAGCTGGCCGCCGATGATGATGGCCGGCGTGCGCTTCCTTTCTGCGGGCGTGCTGCTGATGGGCTACCTGCTATTGACCGGGCATAAGCTGCCAGCCCGCCGTCCCTTGCTGAACGCCGCCCTGATTGGCGTACTGCTGCTGGCGATTGGCAACGGTTTTGTCACTATCGCTGAACATCAGCGCGTTGCCTCCGGCATTGCCGCCGTCGTGGTGGCGACCGTACCGCTTTTTGCCCTGTGCTTCAGCCGCCTGTTTGGCATCACCACCCGCAAGCTTGAGTGGCTCGGCGTGGCGATTGGGCTTGCGGGGATTGTGCTACTGAACAGCGGCGGCAACCTCAGCGGCAATCCGTGGGGGGCAGTGCTGATTCTGATAGGCTCTCTGAGCTGGGCGTTTGGCTCGGTTTACGGCTCGCGTATTGAATTGCCAACCGGGATGATGGCGGGTGCGATTGAAATGTTAGCGGCAGGCATCGTGCTGATGTGCGGCTCGTGGCTGACCGGGGAAAAGTTGACGCAGATGCCGACGCTCTCCGGCTTCCTGGCGGTGGGCTATCTGGCTGTTTTTGGTTCACTGATTGCCATTAACGCCTACATGTATCTGATTCGCAATGTTTCACCGGCAGTGGCCACCAGCTATGCCTACGTCAACCCGGTGGTTGCGGTGCTGCTCGGCACCAGCTTCGGCGGAGAGTCGCTTTCTTCTGTTGAATGGCTGGCGCTGGGGATAATCATCTTCGCCGTGGTGCTCGTCACGCTCGGCAAAACGCTGTTCCCGGTAAGGGCTACCGTGAAGTCGTGCGAGGCGGAGAAGTAACGGACAGCGGCGCAATGCCCTGAGTGTCGATCTGCGCGCTGTCGGTGCCGGCGCAGATCCACTCCTCCAGCCGCTCCCTGAGCGCCACATCGCTGAGCTTTTGTTTCCCCCGCAGAGCGCATTCCCAGACGACCATCACCCGCCAGCCCTGCGCTTCCAGCTGTGCAATATCCCGCGCGTCGCGTTCAACATTTTTACCAATTTTGTTCAGCCAGAATGCCGTGCGGGTTTCGGGCACTTTAAATAAATAGCAGTCGTGATGATGCCAGAAACAGCCGTGAGTAAAGAGGATGCAGCGGTACGCCTCCAGCACAAAATCAGGTTTTCCCGGCAGCGTGGCATCCTGCACGGTGAAAGGAAAACCTGCGTCATTCAGTAATGTGGCGAGACGTTTTTCAATAGCGGTATTCTGCGTGCCGATAGCACGCATATTTTTACTGCGCGTGGCCGGACTATGAACGTCCGCCATCGGCTTTTTCATTAGTGCGGCATGCCACCGCCTGGAGAATACGGGACTTCAGCAGCTTCGCGACGGCCGCAAAGGCCGGAACCACTACGGAGTTGCCGAACTGACGGTAGGCCTGGGTGTCTGACACCGGAATCCGGAACTGATAGCCCTGCGGCGATTCGAAGCCCATCAGTCTTGCGCATTCGCGAGGGGTTAAGCGGCGCGGGCGGCGCTGCTGATTCTGCGGATCGTCAAAGTCTTTCTCACCGAGCGCTTTGTCCCAGCCGCGATCGACCAGGATCTCCGCGCCGTCTTTGTAATAGCGGGCAGAGAGCGTTCGCGCCACGCTACTGGCCCGTGTCGGGTCAACCAGCCCATAGCCAAAGCCGTTGCCGCGTGCCTGATGTTTTTTGGCGTAGCGGTAGAGATACTTCCACAGCACCGGCGTCAGAATAAATTTCGCATCGACGCCAGGCTCCAGCAGTTCGCCGAACGTCGGGCGACGCTCAGGATAAAGCGCAGGCAGATCGCGCAGGGTAAAGCCCTGCTGAAGATTCAGATCGCGGCGGAACCCCACCAGCACGATACGTTCCCGGTGCTGGGGCAGGAAGTGCTGTCCGTCGATGATTTTTGGATCGTCCGCGCCCATCTCCGCGGAGTCGGCAATGTCGTAGCCGAGTGCGTCCAGCGTCTGCATGATGATGCGGAAGGTTTTCCCGCCGTCGTGGCTTTTCAGGTTCTTGACGTTTTCCAGCACGAATATGGCCGGGCGACAGGCGTCAATGATGCGCGCCACGTCGAAAAACAGCGTGCCCTGCGTATCACAGGCAAAGCCATGCGCGCGGCCCAGCGCATTTTTCTTCGACACGCCAGCCAACGAAAACGGCTGACACGGGAAGCCCGCGAGCAGCACGTCATGCTGAGGGATGATAGTGCGAATATGCGTAGCAGCCTCGCCGTCGCTGACGTCCGGTTTATTGCTGAGGGTCACATCGCGAATATCTTCATTAAACTGATGTTCTACCGGATCGCAGTACCAGTTGGCTTTGTAGGTCCGAACCGCGTGCTTGTTCCATTCGCTGGTAAAAACGCACTTTCCGCCGATGGCTTCAAAACCATGGCGGATGCCACCTATTCCGGCAAAGAGATCGATAAAGCGAAACTGCTCCGGCTGGCCTGACGGCTGAGGTAAGAGTGCCGCAAGCCTTGCAAACTCACGCTCGCCCAGACGACGGTTGATTTTCCCGTTCTCCGCGGCGCGTTTGAGAATAGCCGGGCTCCAGTGCTGTTCGCCAACGGCGTTGAGCGTGGCAACCAGCGTCTTCACGTCGTAAATGGTGAGCAGTTGGGTAACTAAAGCCTGTGCGTCTGGCCCGGAAAATTCCGCGTCCTGCGCTGGGAGAGTGCGAGTAAGTATGTGCTGCATATCAGTAACCGGGGCAGACTATTTTCTCTGAGAGTAACACAGTTTCCCGATCCCGGCTCAGGCTGGCGGCGCAAAACGCGCCAGAATCGCCCGATCGTACTCCAGATAATCGCCCTGCAGTTCAGCGCTGATTTTTGCCATAAACTCGACCAGATAGCGGGCATTGTGATTTGCCAGCGCTTTCCCCTTCACCGTTTGCATTGTGACAGGCAGGCCAAGAAGCTTATTCTGGAAGTGATCGAGGGCATAACGCTTATCGTTTAGCGGGCGCGAATCCGCAAAAGGATCGTCGGCGTTGAACAACGAAAAATTGAGTTTTCCCGCCACCGCAAACACGCGGGCGAGCCCAATCGCGCCTAATGATTCCAGCCGATCGGCATCCTGAACGATCTTCGCTTCCAGCGTTTCAGGGGGTATATTTGCGCTGTGGCTGTGTGCTTCGATGGCGTGCATTACCGCGGGGAGAAGCGATTCCGGGAAGTCAGGAAAATCTTCATGCAGAATCGTCTGCGTTTTTTGGGCCGCCAGGCGTGAAGAGCTGCTGCGCTCCGGGTGATTTTTCGGCAGGCTGACGATGTCATGGAAATAGCAGGCGGTGAGAATCACAAGCTCGTCGACATCGTCATCGACGGACAAGCGTTGGGCCGTGGCCCAAACGCGGCGAAAGTGAGAAATATCATGTGCCGCATCATCATCCATGTGGTGCGCCATCAACCACTCTTCAAAACGCTGTTGCCAGGAGTGCACGGGGATTCGCCTCTCTACATTATCGGAACGAAGAGGCGAGCATAGCAGCTTTTTGTGTCAGCTTCCCGATGGCTCAGAACGACGGGGTCGGGTGTACCAGGCGATTCCACCGAGGATAGCTCCCACCACGCTCAGCACCAGAAAACCGAACAGCGCGCCCAGCCATTTCCCCATGGTCAAACCGAGCTCCCCTTCAGGCATGGCACCGGGATTGGGATCGATCTGACTGACCACCCAGAAGTAGCGCAGCATAGCCCAGATAAAATAGCCACAAAACGCATAAAAAACCCACAGCGCCAGCATACCGCCGGGACCACGCGAAGCTCTTTCTTCCATTAAGAGAAGCCCTTCCTTTTCACAGAGAAATGTTTCATTTTTCACTTACCATTGCCACAAATGTGATTCTCATCACATTACAACCCTGTTGTGCCGCCAGAAAAGCCTACGGAGACCTCGTCAGGGAATGACTTATCGTTCATTTGATCTCTGGCAATGTTCACCGGAGCTGTCGCTCACGATTGTGGCGTGGACTTCTCATTGGATTGTTCAGAATAAATGCTGCGACATGCAGGATTTTGTCAACGTTTTCAGGCACGAAAGAGTCTCTTGTGACTGAAGAGAAACGTATCGAAGCAGCAATCAAGGCTGCTCCAGCGAGGAATATCTATGCTGCAGGCCACTAAAATGCTGCAGGATCTGCTGCTGTGTAGCCAACGCTGCGTCGCCTTCCTGAGTTTGCAGAAGGCGTAACTGTTCCTCCAGCGGAATCGACTGACCGAAGCTGTTTATCATCCCGTATACGCTCGACTTCAGCTCACTGACGGTAATGTATTTGCCCTTTTGACCATCCAGCGCGTTGAGGCGGTCTGCCAGCTGCTGCAGCTGCTGCATCCCGGTATACCAGCCACTCAGAGAAGCATCGGAAATTGCGCTGGCGGCCATTCGTTGTTGCCACTGCCTGCTCATTCCTGCCACTTCAGGGTCATCGGGCCACAGAACCTTTGCCTGAGCCAGCAGCCCGTTGCCATACCGGTATGCCCAGTCGGGCGGCAGCGAAGCCAGCCTGTCCAGCTGTGATGATGCCCTTTTTAGCCAGGCTGCCGGGTCAGGTTTGACTTTGCTCGATTGCTGTAATGCCTGGATTTGTGTCGTGCTCAGCGGCTGAGGAAGCGGTGCCACCGAAGCAACAAGCGCATCAGCGGCTTCGTCCACACTGTGTGCATAATGCCAGCCGGTTAATGCGATGGCACCGGCAACCAGTGCGGAACAGGCTCCCGCCAAAAACACCGGCCAGCGCTTCGGCGCCGGTGGCGTTTCCTGTACAACCTGCACGTTTACCTCCGGTTCAGGGCGTATGACGTACACGAGGCGGCTAACGGGTGAGGCCTCCTCTTCCGCGGGCACCGCAGCCAGCGCCTGTGGCGGAAGCGTTACTGCTGGTTGCGTATCGTTCGGCGAAGCGCTGTTTTCCAGCCGGGTTAATGCGCTGTTTATTTGCTGCATCAGCGGAGTCGTCTGACAGGCATGCTTCAGCTCCTGACGCGCCAGAATATCGTACATGCTCTGCAACAGCCCTTGCGCCTGTATCAGCGCCGGTAAATCCCCATGGCTAAGTGAAAAGGTGCGAAACAGCTTCTGTAAGCGCTGAAAAAGGCCATTGAGGATTTCCGCGCGGGCATGAACCGGCTGCGGCCAGAGCTGCGCCCACTGATGGCTCAGCAGCGCATTCAGGATAGTCAGCCCTTCATTCAGACCATTTATGCGGGCCAGATGGCTGCGGGCGAGCGTATACCACGCCCCGGTCTGGAGCTCGACGCCGTTCAGTTCAAACAACGAGAGCGACAGCGCTTCCACCTGCTGCCAGTTCACGTCCGGGCGCGCCGGATGCGTCAGCTTTGCCATCTCCTCGCGAAGCGCAATAAAGTCAGAAAGTGCGCGCGGGTCACTGCCGGTTTTCACCGGGCGGGGTTGTACATCGTGCATAGTGATTTCATCCCTGAGGATAAGAAAAAGGCGGGGCTTAATCGGGCAACAGCGCGCCGATCATCTCAAAAAAGGCATCTTCGTTAAAAGCAACGCGGGGTGCTGCCCTGTTGCCGCTGACGCTCCAGGTCCAGCTCACATCGTTGCTTGAGCGCATAAACAGGCGGTAAAGCGAGGCTATCTGCCCCTGCATACAGAGCGTCACTTCCACACAGCCGACAACGCCCTGCCCGTACAAAAATACCGGCGTGAACTTCACCACCCGGTTTTCATAACGCAAATGGATACCCGGCACGCTGAACGTATTGCCGCTAATCAGAAACTCAACCAGCGATACGGAGACCGCCTCTACGGAAATTCCCGTGTCGGTCAGCCAGTTTTCCATTGTTTCCTGAAGCTTGCCCATTCGCTCACAAAACTCGGCGATATCGGCCTGGCTTTTATTGTCGTACGCCCGGCTGCGGGTCTGCTGCTGGAGTTTTTTCATGAATCGTGCTTTGGCTGACATGCTGTCCCTGTGGTTTTCATCCAATGAACAAGATCTATAAATGGGCTTTGGTATCGAGGTAGTTCTGCCGTTTGAGGTGACGAATAAGCACCCGCCCCTCCGGCATAAAATCGGTGCCGTAGCGAACAAGGCCGATGCCTTTCAGCTCGGCGTCAATGGCGTAGCGCAGCTCGCCGGGGATGTGCTGGTCGAGCAGGATGACGTTGATGCTTTTCAGGCGCGGCTCGTATTTGAGCAACACGTCGGAAAACGTCTTCAGTAACTGATGCGCGGTGCCCGGCATGCCTTGCAGGATTTTGGTCATATCCGGCAGGCCATAATCCGGCAAATGTGCCAGCGTCCCGGCGCGGCAGTTGAGGATCCGCTGCATGTTGTCGAGCACGGACAAAATCACCTGGTTTTGTTCGCTGACCTGATGGAGATCGAGGCCGCCGGTGAAGTTGCCCGCCAGCAGTTCATACAGCGAAGGGGTATTGTGTCCCTGGGCCATCACTTATCCTTAACAGGCTGTAGCGTCAGATGGTTGTTTCCGGCTTCCAGAATGCGTGGTTTATCAGGGTCCAATTCCTCCCGCTCAATGACCAGCTTCCAGGTGTTATTCTCCATATCCGGATGACGGAACAACCCGACCACGGCCACGAACTGCGCATCGGCTTCCATCGGCATATCGAGGCTGGCATCACCGCCCGGTTTCACCACCACATCCCGACTGGATAACAGATCGGCTTTCAGTACGGTTTCACCTTCTTTCAGTAGCTGCTGATAGACGGATTTATCGAAGGTTTTTCTGTCCCTGAGCTGATATACGCGAACGACAACTGACTCGGACAAAGAATTGTTCTCTCGGGCATCGGTGTTCAGGGCCTCACGCGCGGTGAAATCCAGATGCAGCACTTTAATTTTTTTATAAAAGACGGAGGTAAATGCGGATTTAGTCCCATCGGTGACGCTTTGCGTCAGGCCACATCCTGTCAGGCCAGATGCCAGCAGCGGCAGCAGCCAAAGAGCGGGTTTAGTCAAACTTGTACGTAACACGTCGGTTTCCTTGTTGTGGTGTTGCGGACTGCAGGCCGCTGTAATAACCCAGCTCAGTCGTAAAGGTCTCAGGAATGTCATCAGAAAGCTCAGCCTCCCCGGCGCCCAACACGCCATTCATCCCGAGCCAGAATGCCCCTTCGCCGAGCGGAGGAGGCGTCAGCAGACGAGTGCTGACCGTCAGGTGGATTTTTGCCTTAAAGCGCCATCCCAGATACACCCGCAGCATCACCAGAAAGTCCTGATACAACAGCCCGTCTGGCTTCCAGCCCTGCACTTCCCGTTCATTATTCGTCGAGAGTGCAATCAGCAGTTGGCTATTCGCATCCATCGCTTCCTCACCCAATGGCGTATTGCCATCAAGCAGGAAATCATCATCAGCGTAAAAGCCTAAAGGCTGGCTGATTTCCACCGGTCGCAGGCAGTAAGGGCTAACTTTCACGGTGGTATCCGGGGCCAGCAGGGTTACCAGTGCCTGCATGCCCTCCTGGGTTTTTCCCGGCTGCCGCAGTACGCCGAGCAGCGCCAGAAAGCGCGATACTGGCGTGGCGATGTGATTCGCTGTGCCAGGAATGCCCAGCCCCACCAGGCCCAGCAACGACTGAGAAATAGCGTCGGTGCCGCCGGGTTCAAACGTGGCCGGATAGGAGTATTTACGCCAGATGCGGTAAAACTGGGTCAGGATGCGATGGCTGAAGATGTCGAGGAAGCCCTGCAGCGCCTCATGCCCTTCACGACGTTGGGTGATGTCATCGAGATAGGCTGTGGGCAACGGGGAATCCACCCCATACATGCCCATAAAGGTGGTACGAACGACCGGCGGCTTGCTGTCATCCTCTTCATCGTATTCGACGGCTTTCAGTTCGCTCGCCGGAAAGCCCATCCCCGGGTGCGGCACAAACCGCACCGGATCGTCACCAGGATGGCTGGTTGAGCCCATCAGTGGTTTGCCCGGATTCATCTTCTCCAGCAACTGGCAGAAGCGGTAAAAGTTTATCCGGTTAAGGTCAGCCTCGAGCCGCGGGGTCAACCGGGAATGCGGCGATTGTGCTTCTCTTCCCATTCCAGGCGTTCTCCGGTCGGTTGCAGAATAATAATCAGGCGGTTAAACAGATAGATATCGGTGTACAGCGCAAAGAAGCGACTCAGCATCTCACCAAACAGGCAGATATCCCCGCGACCGGCAAAGCCGTGGCTGTCGAGCGTCACCTCAATCTGCACACCGCGGACCAGGTAACCCTGCTCAAAGCGCTCCGTTTCACTGTGCTTCACGTCGATAATCGCTTCCAGGCGGCGGCGGTTCATCTCGCTGTCGGTCCATTCATACAGCGCCAGGGTACCGCGCAGCACATCGGCATTATCCATCATCGACAGGAAACCGCTCCCGAGGTGGCTCAGCACGCGCCAGTGAAAACGGTCCTGCGCCGGGGGATAACAGGGTAGCGTCGGCGCACACAGGTTACGGACGGCAATACTGGCCGAGGTGGTTTTCATTAGCGTATCGAGCACGGTACTTTGCAACGCCCTGCGCGGTAGCTGCCCGTTGGTGCCGGTGAGCGTCAGCGACAGGCTTTCGTCCTCCGGCACCGTGTGGTTATCAAACGCTTCGCCACCGAGGATAAGCCAGGTGTTATGCAGCCCTGACGGGCCCCGGCGCACGCGAGTGTGATAGTAATATTCAGGCGCTTCGTGTCGCATCATCCCGCCTTTATGACGGAAGCTGGAGAACGGCACGTAGGTATGCTGGCTGGATGACATCACCGAGTCCACGGCGTAAATCTCGGTGTGACCATCCTGCACGCGCATCGGGCGCAGCATGTATTCGGTTTGCAGAGAGTTGAGCGTGAGCGGGTCAGATTCCAGCGGGAACAGGTTAATCACCGGAACGCAGTTCAGGCGCAGATGCTTTTCGGTAAAGCTGAAGTCATGCTCCCAGCGTTCCGCCAGCACCACATCAATTTCAAACCAGGGGAGCTCAGCCGGGAATTCCACGTTTTCCAGCCCACGCAGGCCGGTGAACATGAATTTCTCGCGGAAGGTGAAATACTCCAGCAGCAGCTGGTAACCGCTAAAACTGCTGCTCCCTTTCGGCCACAGATCGTCGTCATCACCAAAGCCAAGCGCGGTGAAATACCCGTCGAGCGGTCTTCTGTCCACATCACCCGGCATCCGCAGCCAAAGTCGGGCCACGTTCATGGTGAAGGCTTCATGCATCGCGCAGGCCAGCGGTGCGTCGGCGTTAAAATAGAACGGGAGCTGGCTGAGAGCGACGCGGGTCCAGTCAGCAAGATGGCTGCAGCTGAAGCGCAATGTGATGACCGAGCGGCCATCCGGATCGGTTGCCAGACGGGCACTGTCAAGCGACAGCGGCTGAAGCTCGATCTCTTTGGTGGTTGTATACCGGCAGCGGGTGCCCTTTTCCCCGATTGGCCGCGAGTTCACCTCAAAACCTTTGGCGATGCGCATCTGCTCTTTCATTTCGCGCCAGTCAGGGGTGAACTCCACCACCGACATTGACGGAATGGTACGCAGATAATGCGGCCACAGCAGGCTAACCAGCCCTTCGGTCAGTTCCGGCAGATCGTCATCGAGCTTCTCACGAAGACGGCCCATCAGGAAGGCAAAGCCCTCGAAAAGCCGCTCCACGTACGGGTCGCGCGCGCCCGCTTTATCGAGATTAAGCATTGCCGCCCGGTCAGGGTGAGCCCGGGCAAACTCTTCACCTGCTTCAAGCAGGTAGCGCATTTCAGCGTCGTAATAACGCAGGGTTAAGTCATCCATATTTATTTCTGCTTAGTTAATTGCTGCGTGATGAGCGATTAAGAGAATTCCAAAAACCGACAGGCGACTTCAAATAGAAAAGGTCGCTCATCAATATGGTTTGCAGGAGAATGTTTCTTTTACATAACGAGTGGCTGTGCCTGGCATCCAGCCCGATGGAATATCATTACAGCGTACATATCCTCTGCTAATCAGCTCTTTTGGATAGAGGATGGAGTACAACAGACCCAGTATAACAATAGCAATGCAACCCTATTTTAAATAAACGACACAGTAATACATCTTCCTGAAAGCAAACTCTTTCCCCATGAACAGAACCAGAATAAAATAGGCCAGTGGGAATATCATCACGAAAGGCAACACAACCAAAGCAACGGTTAACCATGAAAAAACAATTTCATCACCAAAGCTGGAATATTCTTTAAATATACCTTTCCCAAGATAAAAGCTCAGAGTACACGACCCAAGAATGATCACTATAACGAAAAATGCACGAATTCTATCTTTCATTCCGCCAACCCGGACTGAAACATAACTTTTTATCTACTACATACTTGCTGGCCGTTCCGGGTGTCCATCCAGAGGGGACTCCTGAGCAAAGAATGTAACCTTTGCTTTTTAGTGTTGACAAATAGCCAAACGAAATAGTACATGACAAAACAAACGCAAACACACACATATACTTGAAAAGTGGCATAATTTTATTCATTTTTTTAAGTGCAAATTCTTGCTCATATCGGAGCGAAAGGAAAAACCAGTATAAAGGAAACGCAAACATAATTGGTATGGATATAAGACTTAATGACATCCACGAAAAAATAATCTCATCATGAAATTCGAGATAATCAAAGACCTCGCTCAACCAAAAATAAAACGACAGAATAGAAACAACCAACAATATAAGAGTTGAAAAAACAGCATTGGTTTTTTTTGTCATATGTTAGTATATCCTCTTGGTAATGTCGTCAATTGAGTCCCTCAAATAACTTCTAATCTCTGACTCTATAATTTTCTTGCCTTTTATTAACATTTGTTCTGCAAGCATAGCACCTAAGTCCCAAAAACCATCTTCCATTTCTCTGGCTTTTTCAGCAAATTCTTGTTGAGCCGCATCAATGTACTCAACTACTTTGTCTGTCACACCAAACTTCTGGTCCAGCTTATTTAAACCCCAGGCAGCAAAAAATCCAACGCCAATGACTATTACAAGGTTAAATGCAATCAACGGGGTTACTACGACACTTCCAACGACAAATGTGACTACTGATACAATGCCGATTTTCACTACATCAGTAGCCAGAGACCCTATGAATTCAGCTAAAGACCTCTCATCGTTCAAAATGAAATCAAGAGTCCTGTAAGCGGCTGCGACATAAAATGTCAGCCGTGCTCCTTCAACAATAGATTTTGCAAACCCATATTTACCAATTCCCAAATCAACAATCTTTGGATTTTTAGCCGCAAACACAGGCGCATTCAATATCTTCCTTACACCAGGATAACCACTTATTTTTATCAGTTCTGTACCGTTGCGGTTTACATATGTTGTTGCTTTTATGCTGAAGCTTCCCAATTGGTTGATCAACATGGATGCAGTCACAACATCCTTGATGTTTGTTCCATAATTTACAACTATTTGTCCGGGGTCACTTTCTGTTATTGCTACCCATCCGTGTTTCCATGCCCCCCACGAGGACAATATTTCGAAAGATTCTGGAAGAGTGAGCAGCATCACATCCTGATTAGTTTGCCTTAGCATAGCCCTCAAATTACCATCAGGTGAATCATGAGTATTCCGTAAAACTGGATAATCAGGTACAAACCCAGTTGGCTTTTGCTTACCGGTCAGATAACTCGGCAATTCTTGCGAAGTTTGCACAGGTGCTGCAAAGCCTGCTGCTGGTTCTGCAGCGGAAGCCCCACTGCTCTTCTCGTACGTATCATCCATCATCGACGGAATAAACTTTGCCTTACAGGGGCAGGTACTGTAGCTGTCGAGGGTTCCGGCCATTCTTCTGCCGTGAATGGTATCGTTGTCGATGCCACCAGCTATCTTGTAAAGCCCCGCATGTTTTCCGCAGGTCACACTGTCCTGCTCCCGGGCCACAGGTTTATCAAACAGAGTGTGATCCTCTGCGCCCGTGGTAATTTTCCCGCCGCAGGTCGTCTTGTCGCCCTGCACCAGATAAAAGCCTTCTGTTGCCATATTTTTCCCTTTAGCTGAATTCAGTCCGGGTTACCCACAAAGCACTGCACTGCTTGCCGGATCGAGCGCAATCAACCCCGCCAGGAGCAAGTCCATCTCAGGCTGAAGCCGTAATTTATCGCTTTCACTGCGTGTAGCTTTCATGCGTAGCAGTCTGAGGCGGCGAGATTTCACCTCAAACAGCAGTGCTGGTGTCCACTGAGTGAGTGTGATTGACCGTGCAGCACTATCGAGTTCACCCAGCAAATGCAGTGCCAGTTCATTCTTGCCCTTTTGCTCGACCACGCGGGCCATCAGAAGACGTAGCAACCATTTGTCTTTCGTGGAGTCCGCCCCCGGACGCGTCTGCAGCCAGTGGAGGGTAGCATCAAGCCCCTCCGCGTCGGCTTTCTCCAGCGCTTCCGACTCGAGGGCCAGAATATCGTTATCAGCCTCAGTAACGGCACTGACGTGCTCATCCCGCCAGCCAGACAGGTCGTCCAGCACGCTCTGGTTTATCCAGTTCAGCGTGACCTCATCGGCAAACGGCGTGCCGTCGTTAAAGGCCAGCGTTTCAAGCCCGGTGAGACGGCGCAGCAACCCTTTCAGGTCAGCGGTGATGATGTCGGCCAGTACATCCTGGCCCGATTTGACCAGCGCCTGATGGATATACCATTGCAGATCCAGCCAGAGGTGATTGGCGCCACGCGAAAAGGCGCTATCTGCCTGCTCCAGTATCTCCAGCCAACTTTGCTGAAGGTAAAGGCGTTTGAGCATGGCCCGCTGGTCAGCCCGCGGCGGTTCAATGCGCGTTTTTCCCTCCGCGTCCGGTGCTGGGATAGCACTCAGCGTGTCATGACGCAGGCTTTTCATCAGCCTGTGTGCGGCAAGCCAGCCATTGGGTTGTTCACGCAGATACCCCGTCAGCGTTCGGGCCTGGGTCAGCAGATCCTGACCGGACGTGATGCGATTCAGAAGCGGCGCATCATGCTCTGTCATGTGCAATGAGACTTCTGAATGAGACTTGCTGCTGGCGTTTTGCGGAACCACTGCATTCACACCGCCGGCCTTCATCAGACGGGATTCCAGCGCGGCGTACAGGGCATTCAGCTCCGGCTGCGACGCTTCCGGCTCAGCCTCCAGGCTGCCACGCATAAGCAGCAGCGCACCAGCAGTGCGCAGAGCATCGTCGCGCACCACTTCCGGCCAGAACGAGAGGCTGTCGAGCACGCGAGAGCCCGCCAGCCATTCCAGCGCGGATTTACGGCTCCGCTCACGCTGCGGATGAAGCTGCGTTCCATAGCGCTGCAGTAACCCCGCCAGCAGTTCAAGCCCTTCAGCAAAACCGGCTTCTCCGTCCTGATGCAGACGCGCCCAGCAATAATAGGTGGCAACCCGGATATCTTTGGCCGTGGTAGTCAGTAATTTTTCAGCAAGCGTGCATATCAGCCCGGTATCAACGCCGGAAAGTTTATTGACCTCCTCACGGATACGCTGAAAATCATCATCATATCCCGGGTCTTCTCCGGTCGGAGTGGCATCATTCACCGGGGCAAGCCAGTGCTGCCAGTTTTCCGTGCGAGACTGCGCCTGTTGTCGCAAGTGGGTTTCGTCCACCAGGCAGGCAGCAACCAGATTCTGCAGTGTGCTCATTATTCAACACCCTCCATGTCACTGTTTCCCGTGTTAGCCATCAGCACCTGCGCCGTGGCCGCACTGTCGACGCTGAATATTTGCTCCGGCAGAGTGAAACCGCGCAGCTCCAGCAGCGCCAGCGGGCCTTTACCCAGCTGTGAACGCAGCACCCACTGCAAAGTCCGGCCATCCTGCGCGGTAAAACTCATCATCCACTGGCTGCGGTCAAGCTGCTGGCGCTTGCCCTGATCCAGCCAGCGAATAAAGCCCCATGTGCCGCTGTAGTCGCCGAACAAACGGGCTCCTGCGCTGGTTGAAGTCCAGGTCAGCATGGTTCCAGGCTTGTAGGTATCCCCCGGCCAGCGGAATGACTGCCAGTCGGCCATCTGGTTAAAGTAATGCAGCTTTTGTCCGTCGATGGTCAGCTGAGTTTCCACCACCTGCGGCACCGGACGCGCCTGTAGTTCAAAACTGATGCCCTGGCTGCCATCGGTAAACAGGATATCGGACAGCTGACTCAGTTGATTCACCGCTTTGAGGAACTCTGGATTAAATGTCAGCCCCTGGCTGTGTGCGCTATCAGGCACCCACTTGCTGCCTTCTTTGTGCAGCACCCCACTGAGCTCCGTGGTCAGGAAGCGGTCGATGCGTCCAGTGTCTTTACGGATAAACTCTGCCAGCATCGGCAGGGAAGCGTCGCTCTTGCTCACCGCGAACGGGAAACGACCGTCGAAGGCAGTACGCCAGTTCGCCACAACAGAACGACTCCAGCGGTCATTGAGGCTGGCCGCTGAAGGCTGCAAAACCGTTTCCCAGGCCTGAGTCAGCGGCTGCACAAACATCGTGCGGCCAAACCCGCTCCACTCTTCACCAAGGCTTGCCGCCACCAGGCTGCCGTACTGCTGGGTATCGGTCAGATCGACGCTTTTGCCCTGGAACACCGTCTGGGCCAGTGTTTGCATCATCTCCTGCGGATCGGAAGCGCTTGCCACCTGTTGCAGGCGTAGACGCACACGTGTGATACGGGTCAGGTAGGTTTGCAGACTCAGCGTGCTGTCTGCAGACATTACGTTGCTGGCTTTATTTTTGCCCAGAAGCTGAAGAAGCGGCCCGAAGGTTTCATCCAGCGGCCCCTGCGGCCCGGCAGCGTTCTGATCGATAGCCGGCTTATCTTTACTGCCGATAAGATCTTTCGCGGACTTGATAAGAGAATCCGACAGCCCTTCAGCCTGCTGCCCGGTCTGGCCTTGCCAGGCGAGGGTATTCATCAGGGCAATCATCGGTGACTGCCGCACGTCGCTCATTAGCGTTAGCTGATCGGTGACGTCGGCAATATTGTTCGCCGGGTTCCAGTGCAGGCTGTTGAGGAAACCCAACCAACTGCCAGCAAAGTCAGTGAAGTAACGCTGGGTCAGACGGGCTTTCAGCGCGTCCGGCGACAGATCCGCAGAAATGGATTTCCGGCTGTCGCTCAGAACCCAGTCGATTTCATCACGGCGCGAATTCGCCGCTTTCTCGATAGCCTGCTGAATTCCCCCTTCCCATGCCTGACGGGTGAACATCCCCGGCACAACTTCATCAGTAGTGAAGAGACGACGGGCATCGGTGCCGCTCGTCATGTCCTCCAGTGACACATCGGCAAAGTTACGACGCACTGACTTGAGCATATTTTCATACAGCGTACTTTCAGCATTGCGGCGGCCAATCTGCTGCAACAGCACCTGGCGGCTCTGGCTGACCAGTTGCGCATCCGGCGTAATTTTCCACTGCGGCTGCTTTGGCAGTTCCGCAATGTAGAACGCCCACAGGTCCGGTGACAGGCTCTGCCACAGGCCTGTTGAAATCCCCATCCGCGTCGGCTGCACGCTTTTCATGGTCCGGGCGTAAAACGCACCGTCGGCTTTATCCGGACGGGACATCATTAGCCAGGCTTTCAGCTGGTCATAACCCGGTTTCGCGAGCTGTGCGCGCTGGTCGCTGTTGGGAGCGGAGTTTGCCAGCGCGCTGAGCTTCTGCGTCAGTGCGGCATTTGCCGGGTCGCGTATCAGGCGATTGTTCGCTACGCCGTACCAGGGCAGCATGGCGTCGAGCAGCTGCTGATTATGATCCAGACCAAAGCGCTGATACCAGGGTGCGCCTTCCTGAATACGGTGCTGCAGGCGACCGGCATCATTACGCAAGGAATGCAGAGCCGTCAGTTGGAAATCCGAAACGGAAGGATGCTCCACCAGGGCATGAGCCTGCTCAGCGACAGAAACTATCTGCAGGCGGTTCACCGCGAACGACAGCAGTGTTCCCACTCCCCAAATACCGATGATGGCCATCAGCGTCCAGGCAAAGGTCTGCTCCCAGGCCATACCGACACGGCGGCCGCGAACATGGGAGCAGTCATCCACAATGCCCTGCCAGGTTACCGGTAGGGTCAACGCATGACGCTGTAGCTCCGGGACGTATTTCTCAGTGTCAGCAGGTACAGCACCAGTTGTTCCCTCAGACTTATCAGCAAGTTTATCCTCCGGCAGGCTGAACATCAGACCACGCAGAGGAACACGCTGCTGGGAGGCCGCCAACCATGGCGCCAGTTGCTGAGCCCAGCGGACAATCCCCCCCTCTTTCAGGTACTGTCCAAGACGCAGCAGGAAGTCATGGCTGTTGTTCTCAGCGACCTGGCTCATGCCCTGCTCCCGCAGCGCCGGCAGCATCAACTCAAGCTGACGGGTAACATCGTCATCTTTTGCACGCAGCGGGAAACTGGCCCCTACCGTCTGTTCAGTGCGTTTTGCCTGCGACCACTTGCTGTCGCACAGCTGCCACAGCCAGACCGGGGCGGAATAACGGAGCAGCTCACTGATTTTTTCCAGTCCGCGTAAATCGTTGTCGCTGATTTGTGGGGTCAGATTAAGTGACTGCGGCATGACGCGTACAATACCGTCCAGCGGAAGTCCGCGACGCAGTTTACGCAGCGCGGTGTATTTTTCCTTATCGGGCTCAGCGGTCAGACTGCCGCCGTAAATCAGAACGGTACGGTTGCCTTCAAGCCACTGCTGTTGTTGCAGGCCGGGTGCCAGTTGTTCGATGGCTGCTTCGTCGCCAGCGATAAGTAAAAGGCGGACTTTGTGGCGCCAGAAAAAACCAAGACGAGAGCGCAAATGACGGCGAATGCTTGCACACATAGTGACAGCCGGATGAGCAGGTTCCTTTTCACTTTCCCGTTTCTTTTTCTCATCATCGCCAGTGGTGCCAGCGACAAGCGCATCAAACTCCTGTTTGCCGGCACTGCGTAGCGCAACCAGTAGAACAACCGATACGAGAAATGCGCAACCCGTAATACATCCACCCGCGATAAGCCAGTAAATCTGCTGCTGGCTTCCCTCCGCAAGTCCGGCGAGATCGGGATGCTTCCAGACCACGAAGGTCATAGCGCCTAATAGCAAAAAAAGAATCAATGCGACAGCAAGATAGCGGCCTTCCGTAGTCTTTGGTGCCAGGGGTAGCTTCACGGATCCATCTCCTGTCGGGAAGCAATCGGGGTAACGAGCGTGCTCCAAAGCACATTCTGTGTGGTGTCACCGCAGATAATCATCTGCGGGAGCTGGGTTTGTTGGGCAATCTCTGTTGCGGCAGCAATGGCCAACCAGGGGGCTGCGGCTCCGGCATGTCCCATGGACGTATCAAGTGAAACAACGGCTTCGTTCTCTACCGATTGCGCTGGGTGTGCATTTTGACACTCGATCACTTCTGCGCGCTGCGCGCCAGTTAGTCCGGCAAGCCATAAATTTTTAACGATATTTTCTTCGATCGGAACGTTATAAGCAGCCATCTTCATCCCTTCTCTCAGTTCTCCTGATGGGGCAGCATCTGGCCGATGTAGTAACGCGAGGGGTTCCAGAGCCTCCTGCGTCAGCCGGTTGCCAAGAAGGAGCGCAACGGCTGCTTCTGCGGTTTTGTCTGATACAACCGGAGCAACCTGTAGGCCAACAATCAATAGCATCCCCTCATCTTTAATGCGGTTATCCAGCCAGTATTTGACTGCCTCCGGCCCATTACTGTCTACGTACTCAACTGCGCAGGCTATGCCACTTTCCTGCCAGGCTTTCTGCCAAATCTCTCGAACTATAGGGAATGGCAGAGCTGACGAAACATCAAGCATGACAGCCAATGAGACATTCTCCGGGAACTGGCCGACTGGCAGATCAGCAATGAGCTCAGAAATCAGGCGTGAGACGACTAACCCAGGAGTATCTTCTGGCTCTGCCGTAATACGACTCAGCCTCTTGCTTTTATCGCCCTTCCAGTCCGATTGAGAAATGATAATGCTTTGATTATTTAGCATTTCAACTGCAGCAGAAGCTTGTTCATCTTCTGGATGGGCAGTAATAAATGTCGTACTCAATACCTGAAGCGCACGACGTGCCCTACGGGTCTCACTTAAGATCCATTGCTCCCGACGCAGGTCAAAACCATTCGCTTTACTATCCTGTAATGACCAGACCCACATGCGAAAACTGAAAGTTACAATCCAAATAACAACGGGAGTACCAATAGCGACCAACCAAAAGTGGTTGTTATCGATGTATCGCCCGAATATGCGCATGAAGATCACGCTGATGATCAACATAGCTACCAGGACAGCAACCCAACGAGCAGTTTTGGGAGGGGCTGGTCGTGGATAACGTTCTGGAAGATGCTTAAGGGAATACGACATTAATTATCTCGATATGAAAGCACCACAAACTAATTTTATAATTATGAGAAACTCTCATCGTAATAAAATTTGGTTTAATAATGCATCGCCAAGATCTCTACTCAGTAGATACCCTGGACAAAACACTTTTAGGGAAATGGCTCAGGCATTCAGGGCTTGCACTTACATTAAAATGGCTAACTCGGCCTAGGCCATTAATATACATAGCATTTACTTCAGGCAATCCATCTTTAGCAATACCACGATAAAATACCCCACCAACTCCACGATTAGACTTTCTTAAATATATGACTTCATCAGTTGGCTTGCCATTTTTCATGCTAAATATAACCAATGAACCTAATTTTAAAAGAGTGTCATTTAAAATATAAGCATGCCCATCGATTGCTAACCTGTCGTCCCCCCAAGAATAATTTACTTCACTGACACTCGTTAGAAGAATGTATGAATTATCTTTGCTAGTTTTAGTGCTCATAATTTCATAAACATCAGAAATTGCATTAGCGCGAATCATAGCGCACATTGAAATGGATTCTTTGTCAACATTATCACTTGCAAGACAATAAGTTGTAAATAAAAACACACCGAGAATGTAAAAGATAAAATTTGATATCAATCCACTAATCGCGGTGAGAATTTTTTTGAACATCATTATTCACTCCCAGCAGCAACGACATAATCAACACCTCCCCTTGATTGACCTTTTATTTAGATCATACTTCCCGTCAACCTGCGTATTTTTCTGGCGCGTTACCATCGTACAGCTGCCTTGCGCCAGAGTCATGCTGGCATACAGAGGCGCATTACTTGTATAGCGTTCAGAAATACCTGTTGTGGAAGTGCTGTTATCTGCCGGTGCCTTGTCGTAAAACTTTGTCCCTGCTGGTAGATAAAATCAGTCGCAATCAAATCACCTCACATCCTCACCAATTTATATTCATTGATTCAAAAAGTGATTCAACTTTTCCTAGAAAATAAATCTCATTCTTCTGAGAGAATCTTATTGGAGCGGAGCTGTATACTGCTGCATAATCATCTTGCGAATAAAAATATATATCTCTGACAATGCTTATCGGTTTGCTATTTTTATCCTCAAAGACAATATCAGAAACAACCACGCCTCCATTACCCTTTGGAGTGAATTTTATTTTTACAATCGGATTTAATTCCTCAATGTATTTATTATTGTCACTCTGCTTTACAATGTCATGTATTGTATTATTTAATTCATCTTTATCATAGCTATACGTTTTATTTGATTCATCCCATGTCAGATAGCTTGCTCCACCAGTGGGACTTGCCTCTGAGGTAAGGCTGAACATATCTTTTATCCCTTTGTAATGTATTGGAACAGGTTTATCACGACAGTCAGAATTAGAAGATGCTTTTTCAATGAGGGCGTAATTAAAATCTCCGGCATAGAACTCTATCGTCTTACAAAAATCAATGTTTTTTGCATAAGCATTAATAACCATTCCAATTGTAAAAATGGCAGCCAAAATTTTAACTTTCATATTAGCACCTTCAGCTTAAAAACTTCACATTATCATTTGCAGAAATACTATCATTTAAAGCATAAAATGCGTGTTCAAAGCAAGGCCATCGGATACCATCTAATCCATTGCTCCCACCATTAACACACTTTGTTACCGCTTTAACTTCTGCGTATGTAGCACCCTGATCGGACCAATAATGTATACTCAACGCGCCCCATTTAACTATTTTTTTATTTTGCATCTTCATTCTTTGCTTCTGAATCCAATAAAACCCACCTGCATCACAGCAATAATAAGATGATGATATTAAATTTTCCGCACTAGCTGAACTTATGAACTTCGTGGCATCACCCTTATATTCACCATATAATTTATAGTTAGTCCTACCTGTAAGCTGTATAATTCCACGGCCTTTAAACTTGATGCCATCGCCAACTTGATCGTTTCCAAGTTTTTCCGCGAGTTCGTTTTTATTATTATGCTTCGCATCAAACTCAGGTTCATATTTATCAAAATATGAGTCTTTCCCTTTTTCTTCACATTCGCTCACTCGGCCCGTTTCGCAATATATTTGTGAAAGAAAATGAGCTAATCGCATTGTGCTATTCACACCAAATTTTCTCATTGCCAATGCTAGGCTTTTTCTCATTTCTGATGGGCGAATTATTGCTCCTGACGATTTTTCTTTTTGTTGATTAAGATACTCAATGACGGTTTTTTCCGTCAGTCGCCCTTCTTCTCTTAATGTAGATTCATTCTTCACAGTTTTTCTAATCGTTCTTACAAAATCCTGCTCACTCAACCAATTAAATTTACGAAAATGGGAAATAAATGCCTCTGACTCAAAATGCCACAGCCTTCCGCTACCGAGTGAACCAGAATCAAAACAGCGCTTCTGCGTGCTGTTTGAACTTGCCATAATCCTCCTCACTCATCAGAACGCGGTCCTTTTTTTCCTGCGTCCCCGGGACCATCCATATAGCCGTTTTTTCTGAAGTACACTGCTCCCAGGGTAGACCGGTCATCAACCATTTATATCTGGCATCTATTGTGCTTTTTTCCCACTCGAATGGTAAACAGCAGATAAGCCTGTTGCTTTGAGCTTCATACGTGCCTTCTTCCTGCAACTTTCTGATGAT
Source organism: Scandinavium sp. (assembly GCF_032012665.1). Lineage (NCBI taxonomy): Bacteria > Pseudomonadati > Pseudomonadota > Gammaproteobacteria > Enterobacterales > Enterobacteriaceae > Scandinavium > Scandinavium sp. Next base: position 517 of record NZ_DALZVG010000011.1, on the reverse strand, counting down.
CGCCGAATTACACTGACTGTGTGTATCGTTGTCATCATCAACCAGCAGCCATCCTGTCCAGTGGGGGAAATCTGCATCGCTAAACTTTTTGATATCGGGAGCGGCAAGATTGACCACCCCTGTTCCATCTGGATACCTGACTGTCATCCATAATGGTGCATCTGCCGGAACCAGCGTTTCATTTTCCGTATTGATAACCCGCCCAAAACGAAGTAATTCGAACCCGGCACTCGGGCTCTCCTTGTAATTCCGCATCGCGGTTTTATAAAGGTTATATTCGTAATCTTCACCATCGGCGTTAATCAGCGGCTCTCCCAGCAGAGCATACTTCCCGTCAGTCTGCGTATTCTTCTGTCGGGTCACCATCGTACAGTTGCCTTGCGCCAGGGTCATGCTGGCATACAGAGGCGCATTACTTCTATAGCGTTCAGAAATACCTGTTGTGGAAATGCTGTTATCTGTCGGTGCCTTGTCGTAAAACTTTGTCCCTGCTGGCAGATAAAAATGGATATCACCG
>NZ_DALZVG010000010.1:0-129663 GCF_032012665.1 Scandinavium sp. | reverse complement strand
CCCAGAAATACCCGGTGAGAAAAACTGCTGATCACCTTAAGTGACCAGCATTAGGTTGCGAAACCTGCCTTTTTTATTACCTGATGGCGCTGCGCTTATCAGGCCTACAAATCGGTAACCCCGTAGGCCCTGTCAGCCATTATTCACAATCACAATTCCGCCGTGATCGTACCGATAATGACAATGGGCATACTCCAGCGGCGTGCCGTCTTCCAGGTAGATAACCTGCTCCACTTCCAGCACCGGATCGCCCGCCTCGCAGACTAAATGCTGCTGCTCCAGCTCGCCGGGCTTGATGGCACGCACGACGCGATACGAACCCATAATTTTCAGCCCAAGCGTTTCGACGTACTGAAATACCGAGCTTTCGAGATGGCTTTTGTTCAGGCCGGGCACCAGGCTGACGGGCATGACCGTCGCATCCAGCGACATGGGCTCACCGTTCAGCAGGCGCAAACGAATGAAGTCGTACACCGGCGCATCGGCGTTAATCAGCAGCGAGCTCTGCTCTTTTTCCGTCGGGAAGCGCAGCTCGAAGCGCACAACCTTGCTGCTGACCGTGCCCAGATGTTCCCAGGTTTTGGTGGCACCAAAATAGTCGCTGCCGGGCAGATCCCACTGCGAAAGCTGGAGGAAGTTCTTGCGCACGAAGGTGCCCTGCCCCTGGCGAGTATAAATCAGCCCTTCAACAATCAGCTGGCGCATCGCCTGCTGAATGGTCATACGGCTGGTCTGGAACTCTGCCGCGAGCGCAAACTGGTCGGGCAACGGGGCGCTCGCGGGATACCGCTGGCTGATAATGCGCTTCTTAATTTCCCGCGCGATAGTAAGGTATTTCGCCGCCACAGCCCGTCCTTATTTATTCATTTACCCCGTTGTTTTTTAAGGCCACTCGCTCTGCAATCTTGAGGAAAGGCAGGTAGAAGAATACACCAAAGACGATGATTATCAACTGAACCACCACGGCTCGCCAGTCCCCCGCGGTTGCCAGCCAGGCGCTTAAGACCGGCGGCGTGGTCCAGGGGATCATCACCACGCAGCGGGACATTAATCCCAGCGTCGTACACAGCCAGGCAAAGAAAATGCCGATGGCGGGCAGCAGCACGAACGGAATCATCAGCGGAATATTAAACACGATTGGCAGGCCGAAAATCACCGGCTCGTTGATATTGAACAGTCCGGGCGTGATCGCCAGACGCGCGACCTGTTTTGACGCCTTCTGGCGCGAAAACAGGAAGATGGCAATCAGCAGCGAAATCGTGCTGCCGGTGCCGCCAACCATACCGAACGTCGGCACGAAAATATTGTTGATGATGTGCGGAATCGGCTGTCCGGCGGCGTAGGCCAGCATATTCTCGTTGGTGTTGATCAGCAGGAAGGGTTCCAGAATCACGCTGTTCACCACCGCCTGATGAATACCCAGCGTAAACAAGAAGTTGCCGAAGCTGTAGATAAACAGCGTGCCCGGCAGGCTGGTATTGATAAGCCTGAGCGGCTGCTGAATCAGCGTGATAATCAGATGGATAAGATCGGTGTGCAGCAGGTTTTTCAGCAGCGCGGCGAAAACGGCAAACAGCGACAGCGTCAGAATTGTCGGCAGCAGCGACGAAAAAGACTGGCTGACCGCAGGAGGTACGTTGGCCCCAAGGTTGATCTCCAGTCGCTTAAACTGGGCGATACGAATAAAAATCTCCGTCGCCAGCAGGCCAATAATGACGCCGGCGAAGATGCCGGTAGTGCCGATATTGGCAAACGTCAGCACCGACGTCAGGCTCACCGTTGCCTTACCGCCGACGGGCACCAAATCGACCTGCATCGGCATCATAATAATGAAGCTGCACAGCGCGATGACCACCGCTGAAACCGGGTTACCAAAGTTTTTATTGCGCGCCAACGACCATGCGATCATCGGGGCAATCAGCAACGCGGCAATATTCAGCGTCCCGTTGATGATCGCATCGCCCCACACTTTAAATCGCACCAGGGTTTCGCCCTCAAATACCCAGGGAAACACCACGTTGTTCACCAACACCGCGAGCCCTGCCAGGATAAAAATCGGCATGATCCCGGCGAACGCGTCACGCAGCGAACGCAGATGAACCTGATTGGCGATACGCGCCGAAAACTCCACGAAGCGATCGGTAAAAGACTGCATACTGGTTGATACGTTATCAGACATTGGCACAGACCTTTTGTTGACTCACTCGTAACCCGGTTTGCACAGCGCTTACATCTCTTCGCCGTTCGAACGGATCGCCTGTTTTAACCACGCGTAGCTTTTCTTCGGCACACGCTTCAGATCTTTCAGATCGTGATTTTCGCGGTTGACGTAAACCACGCCATAGCGCTTACGCATGTCACCCTGGGAGCTCAGAATGTCGATAAGCCCCCAGCCGAGATAGCCAATGACGTCCGCACCGTCCTCAAATATCGCTTCTTTCATGGCGTTGATATGGTCGCGGTGATAGGCGATACGGTAGTCATCGGCAATCATGTTTTCCCCATCCCACTCTTCAATCACGCCGATGCCGTTTTCAATCGGGAAGACCGGCATGCGCCAGTTGTTGTAGTACTGGGTGATGATGGTGCGAAAACCGAGCGGATCAATCTGCCAGTTCCATTCGGTGGCCTTCAGGTACGGGTTGTTCTTATCGCCGTATTTCAGGTAGTAATTGACCTCGGTGCCTTCCGGAATCGGGTCGGTATCAAGCGTACGGCTGGCGTAATAGCTGAACGCCATGTAGTCATTTTTGTTGCGGTTAATCAGCGCCAGGTCTTCTTCGCGATAGATGTCTTCGAAGCCTTCACGCTTCACCACCGCCATCACTTCAGGGCTGTAGCCCTGGCCCGCGTAGACGCGCAGCAGGTTCTGGTTGAGGAATTCATCATGCTGCTGGGCACAAAAGATATCGCGCGGTTTGCAGGTCGCCGGATAGATCAGCTGGTGTGCCAGCATGCCGCCCATCAGCTTGCCCGGTTTGGTTTCGTGCAGGTACGCCGTCAGCTTCACGTGCGCAACCATGGTGTGATGCTGGATTTCATACAGCTCGCGGAGCGTTTCCTCACCGCGCATATAGCCTGAAATCCGGAAGGCGATCGGCATATGGAAAATATTCTGCTCGTTAAAGGTGAGCCAGTACTTCACCTTGTCGCCGTAGCAGTCGATCATCTTTTGCCCGTAGCGAACAAAGGCGTCCATCACCCGGCGATCGTTAAAACCGTTGTACTCTTCGGCCAGCGCCAGCGGCATGTCGAAATGGTAGAGGCAAATCATCGGCTCGATGCCGCGGGCAATCAGGCCGTCGATAAAGCGGTGATAAAAGTCGATGCCTTCCTGATTAAACTCACCGTCGCCCATCGGGCAAACTCGGCTCCAGGCTATCTGAAAGCGGTAGCAGTTCATGCCCAGATCCTGCATTAAATCAAAATCTTCCTCGAAGCGGTGGTAAGAATCCGTTGCCACTTTCCAGTCAGAGGCAAATTCACTCGGCTCACGAATGTCATAGACCGATTTGCCCTTCCCTCCTTCGTTCCATGCGCCTTCGGTCTGCATGCTGGATACCGAGTTGCCCCATAAAAAATCCTTCGGCAGTGTTTTCATCATCGCTCCCCGCTTATATGACTAGTCATTTAAATTTCATGACTAGTCATATAGAGCGAAATGACAAATCAGGCAAAAAGGTTGTGCTGTTTTTGTGAGCAGGGCTGGAAAACGGGCGTAAAAAAGCCGGATGGCGCTGACGCGTATCCGGCCTGTGAATGTTCGAACCTGGGGTTTCCGGAACGGGCAAGCAATTGCCGTCCGGCAACAGAGAGGTTAGCCTTTCAACTGATTACGGCGGTACTCCCCTTGCCGCTCCAGCATCCAGCCCGGATATTCACGCGGCAGTGCGCTGACCGTATCCAGCTGCTTCAGCTCGCTTTCCGTCAGGCGAATCTCCGTCGCGGCAATGTTATCCGCCAGCTGGTCCGGGCGTTTAGCGCCGACGATCACGCTGCTGACCACCGGCTGATGCAGCAGCCACGCCAGCGCGATTTGCGCCACCGACACGCCTTTACCTTCGGCGATATTGCGCATCACATCGATGCAGTCGAAGCCGCGCGCTTTGTCCACCGGCGGGAAGTCAAACTCCAGCCGACGTCCGCCCGCTTCATTTTGCCCGTCGCGACCGTATTTGCCGCTGAGGAATCCGCCCGCCAGCGGACTCCAGACCATCAATCCGACGCCTTCACTCTGCATCATCGGCACCAGTTCACGTTCAAGATCGCGCCCGGCAATGGTGTAATAGGCCTGCAACGAGGCAAAGCGCGACAGACCAAGCCTGTCGGAAATCCCCAGCGCCTTCATGATTTGCCACGCCGACCAGTTCGACACGCCGATGTAGCGCACGTGACCGTGCTGCACAAGGTTGTCCAGCGCGTAGAGCGTTTCTTCTATCGGCGTGGCCGGGTCAAAACCATGCAGCTGATAGAGATCGATATGATCGAGCTGCATGCGGCGCAGGCTCTCTTTTACGCTATTGATGATGTGATAGCGCGAGCTGCCACGGGAGTTCACGCCCGCCGTGCCGGTTTCGCCAAACACCTTCGTTGCCACAACGACGTTTTCACGCGGCACCTTCAGGTTCTTCAGCGCCTGGCCGGTTATCTCTTCCGAACGCCCTTCCGAATAGACGTTGGCGGTGTCGATAAAGTTGATGCCTGCATCCAGCGCGCTGCCCACCAGCCGCTCGGCGTCGGCCTGCTGCAGCTGGCCGATTTTGCCCCACATGCCGCCTTCGCCGCCGAACGTCATGGTGCCAAGGCACAGTTCAGAGACAAACAAACCGGTATTGCCTAATTTCTGGTAACGCATAGCTCTCTCCTCAAGGGATGTCGTGGTGAGTGTTCAATAGTTATAGCGACACTCCTGCGTTTACGAATGGGGCGATCCTGCGCATTTCTTGCCCAATTCTCCAAACCTTATCCACGTGGCGCATCGCCGAAAACGGAATACTCCGGCAGTTGTACGTTCTGGTAGGTTTCCCAGCCGCCGCCGAGCGCTTTGTACAGCGCCACAAGATCGATCCGGCTTTGCACCTGCGCCTGGGCATGCTGCTGTTCGGCCTGCGCCAGCTGGCGCTGCGCATCCAGTACGTCGATAAACGTCGCCAGCCCCTGTTTGTAGCTGGAGTTCGCCAGATCGAAGGCGTTTTGCAGCGCATCGATAGTGTGTTGCAGCGCCTGCTCCTGCTTCTGATCGCTGCGGTAGCTGACCAGCGAATTCTCCACATCCCCCAGCGCCGTCAGCACCGTCTGCCGGTACTGAAGTACCTGAGCGCCCTGCTGCGCCCGGGCCAGCTTGACGCTCGACACCAGCCGACCCCCCTGGAAAATCGGGATCGAAATCTGCGGACCCACGCTGTAGAAATGGCTGCTCCAGTCGGTCAGCCAGTTAGTTTCGGTATTACGCAGGCCAAACTGCCCATTGAGCGTCAGGCTCGGGAACAGCTCCGCCACGGAGACGCCGATTTGTGCCGTGGCGGCGTGCAGATTGGCTTCGGCTTCGCGCACGTCCGGCCTGCGACGGGCAAGCGTCGAAGGAATACCGGTCTGCACCACGTCCGGGAGTTTGGGGAGCGGCTGCGGCGAACTCAGTTCGCCGTCCAGCGCCCCCGGCGGTTTGCCAAGCAGAATAGCCAGCGCGTTCATCGCCTGCCGTTCCTGTGCTTCATACTGCGGCAGCTGGGCCTGGAGCGTCCCCAACTGCGCACGCGCATTTTCCACGTCCATCTGCGGAGAGAGCCCGCCCTTCTGGCGGCTGTCGGTCAACTCAAGCGTTTCCTGCGCGCTGGCAATCTGCGTGTTCATGGTCGCCATAATGCTTTGCGTGCCGCGCAGCTGTAGCCAGGCTCGGGCAACTTCCGCCTCCAGCGACACCAGCGCATCGTTGCGCTGCTCAATCGCCGCCTGCTGCTGCGCCTGCGCCGCTTCCACCTGACGCCGCACCTTACCCCACAAATCCAGCTCCCACTGGGCGTCAAAGCTGCCCTGATAGAGATGAATCGGCTCGGTCAACGGCTGAAGTGCACCTTTTAAATTCGGATCTACGTTGTCTATCTGGTCATACACGCCCTGAGAGTTCAGCTCACCTTTAACCCCGAGCTGCTGACGCGTCGCCTGTAAATTACCGTTCACCGAAGGGAAGAACGCGCCGTTAGCCTGATTCAGCTGTTCGCGCGCCCCGGCGATGCGCAGCGCGGTTTGCTGAAGCGAGAGGTTGCCGATAATGGCCCTCTCGATGAGGCTGTTAAGCTCTGCGGAATTAAACGACGTCCACCAGCGGGTGTTTACCGCCTGGGTGGCCGTTTGTGAGCGCGCGGATTTATCACCCGGATCGTTCCAGTGAGACGGCGTTATGGGCTGTGCGGGCTGATAATCTGGCCCGACGGCGCAGCCTGCCAGCAGAGCGGTCAGAGTAAGAATTAAACTTCGGTGCATCGTCAGTGTGCTCCTGCGCTGCCTTCGCTTTTGATCGGCGAAAGCAGTAAACAAAACGGGATCAGGCAAAGCGCGACCACGCTCAGAATGGTAAAAACATCAACATAGGCGAGAAAACGCGACTGGGCGATCAGCTCTTTATACAGCTGTCCACCGGCCAGGCTCAGCGGATCGCCCACCTGGGTGGTGAAATTGCGGATCGCCTGTGCCACCTCTTTGAGCGTGAGCTGGAAGGATTCGTCGAAAGGCGTGGCGTTGTAGGCCAGATAAGCGCTATGGGTCTGCGCCCGCTCGGTGATCGCCGCCGTAGAGAGCGAAATGCCTACCGATCCGGCGACGTTACGGAACATGGTAAACAGCGCCGAGGCGTCCGCATTCAGGCGGCGGGGAATCGACACAAACGCAATGGTCGTGAGCGGCACAAACAGGAAGCCCAGCCCCAGCGACTGCGCGCAGCGGAAGAGCATCAGCGTTTCAAAATCCATAGCGGGCGTCAGGTTTCGCGACCAGAAAAACGACGCCGCCAGCAGCGTGAAGCCAAAAGCGATGATCCAGCGCGTTTGCACCACCGGCATCAGCTTCAACACCAGTGGAATAGTCAACACGATCAGCACGGCTCCCGGCGACATCACCAGCCCGGACCAGGTGGCGGTATAGCCCAAATCCTGCTGGGCCAGTTGGGGAATGACGACCGAGCTGCCGTAAAGGATCATCGCCATTCCGGCCATCAGCAGGCAGGAAACGGCAAAGTTACGATCTGCCATGCAGCGTAAATCCACCACCGGCTTGCGGGCGTAAATAAGCCAGTATATGGCTCCGACGATGCCAATGATTGTCAGCACCGCAAAGGTGATGATGAAGTTAGAGTGGAACCAGTCATCGTCTTCACCGCGGTCCAGCATTACCTGCAAACAACCCAGTCCCAGCGCAATCAGGCCAATGCCCGTCCAGTCGATGCTCGCCTTGCCTTCGGCCTTTTTCTCCCACGGCGGATCTTCGAGCAGCTGATACACCGCCAGCACCGTCAGGATACCCACCGGTATATTGATAAAGAACACCCAGCGCCACGAGTAGCTGTCGGTGATCCAGCCGCCAAGCGTCGGACCCATTACCGGAGCCACGATAATGGCGATGGACGAAAGGCCAAACGCCTTACCGCGATCTTCGGGTTTGAAGTAATCGAGCAAAACGGACTGTTGGGTCGGCTGCAGACCGCCGCCAAAAAAGCCCTGCATCACGCGAAAGAGGATGATTTGCCACAGTTCGGTGGCAATACCGCAGAGAAAGGAGCAAATGGTGAACATCACGATGCAGATGATGAAGAACTGTTTGCGCCCGAGCAGGCGGCTCAGGAAGGCGGAAATCGGCAGCACTATCCCGTTCGCCACCAGGTAGCTGGTCAGCACCCAGGTGGATTCGTCATAGCTTGCGGAGAGCGATCCGGCTACGTGCGGCAGCGCCACGTTGACGATGGTGGTGTCGAGGATCTCCATAAACACCGCAAGGGTGACGACAATCGCCACCGCCCACGGGTTACTGGCCGGACGCCAGTTTTCATGGCTGGCGTCGGTCATTCCACGGTGACCTTCGGTTCAACCGACAGACCCAGCGGCAGCGGATGGTTCGCATCAAGCCCTTTATCAATCACGATTTTGACCGGTACGCGCTGAACAATTTTCACATAGTTGCCCGTGGCGTTTTCCGCCGGGAACGCGGAAAACTTCGCGCCACTGCCCTGCTGGATGCTGTCGACGTGTCCTTCAAGTTTCATGTCCGGCCATGCGTCCACCGAGACGCTCACCTTATTCCCGGGCTTCATTCGCTCAAGCTGCGACTCTTTAAAGTTGGCGGTAACCCACACGTCCGCCGACACCAGCGAAAACAGCGCCGTCCCTGCCTGCACCAGCGTGCCGGTCTGGACGTTACGCTTAGTGACGAAGCCATCAAACGGCGCACGCACTTCGGTATAAGAGAGATTCAGCTCGGCGGTTTCGAGCTGTGCTTTGGCCTGATCGACCTGCCGGGCACGCGCCTCAACGTTCGTTTCCTGCTGACGAATCTGTAACTGTATCTGGTCGGCCACCTCCAGCTGCGCTTTGGCGCTGGCCAGTCCCGCCTGGGCGCTGCGCAGTTGCGCGTTGGCCGAATCAATATTTTGTTGAGTGGTGGCACGCGGATCCACGCCGCGCTGCCGACGATACGCCGCTTCGGCATTCGCCAGATCGGCCTGCGCTTTCAGCACGTTGGCACGGGCTTCGTCACGCTGGGCGGGATATTGTACTTTGGAGAGATCGAGCTGCGCCTGCGCCTGATGCCACTGCGCCTCTGCCAGCCCCAGCTGCGCCTTGGCCTGATCGCGCTGGGCGGCGTTATCGCGGGGATCGATAACCACCAGTAAATCCCCCTGCTTCACCCGCTGGTTATCCGTCACCTTCAGCTCTGTGACGTAACCTGCCGCTTTCGGGGCAATCGTGACGGCGTTTCCGTCGGTAAAGGCATCGTCGGTGGTTTCTTCGTTGCGGGTCAGGAACCACCAGATGAAGGCGATAACCAGCATGACCACCACCACGATCCCGAGAATGATTAGCGGCTTTTTACCCGGACGCTTGCGCGTTTCTGCGTCATTGTTTTGTTCATTTTCTGAAGAAGAATTCGTCTCTGCCATAGCCTGCAACGGTCCTGTAAGTAAACGGCGTCACCATTTCGCCGTTTACTAAACGTAGGACGTTGCTTACCGTTTGCCAGGAAATCCTGACAATTGAGCATTATCTGACAAGCAGCAGCAGACCAAATCCGACCAGCGCCGCCCACAGAAGCATCGGCAGCGAATAGAAGTGAAAGCGCCACCAGATGCGGCGATCGTTCGCCATCCGCAGGGCAATCAGGTTGGCAAGCGACCCCGGCAGCAGGCCGAAGCCACCGACGTTTACCGCCCAGGCGAGCAGCAAGGAAGGCGGAACATAGTTAATCAGTAAAATGGTCGACGGCACGTTGCTTATCACCTGCGAAAGGCCAATCGCCGTCAGCCAAAGCCCGCCGTCCGACAGCCCGCTCACGCCGCTCAGCGCATGGTGCAATGCAGGCTGCTGCGTCATCAGATGCACGTCGACAAACATCGCCATAAACACCAGCAGCAGCGTCCAGTCCACGTTGACCACCACGCGGCGCTCCAGCAGGAGGAAACCGACGGCAAGCACCGCGAGCCCCCACAGTTCGAGACGTAATTCGAGGCTTAATAAAAAGACAAGGTAGAACGCAAGGCTGCACCACACCAGCTTCGGATTCCAGCCTGGCGTGCGATCGCCACTCTGGAAATGCAGGACTTTTGCCGGGAAGCAGAACCAGCACAGCAGCACCAGCGTCAGCATCATCGCCAGCGCCAGCGGAGCCATTTGCCAGCTGAAGGTAAGGAACGAGAGCCCGGAGCGGCCCCATAGCAGGATGTTCTGCGGATTGCCGATCGGCGTCAGCAACGATCCGGCGTTCACCGCCAGCGCTTCGAAAATAATCAGTCGATTGACCGGGATAGCGCTCCATTTCTTTAACGTCAGGGTCAGCGGCACCACGATAAACAGCGCCACGTCGTTGGTCAGAAACGTCGAAAGTAGCGCTGCCGCCAGCACCATAAAGAGCGCCAGTTGACGCTCGGTAGCAAATCGACGGGCCATTTTGCGCCCCAGCACGTCAAAATAACCGCTCAGCTCCACGCCTTTGGTCAACAGCATCAGCCCGCTCAGGGTGATGATGGTGTGCCAGTCGATAGCGGCAGGCCAGGCAGAAGGATGAAATGGAATAAAGAAGGAAAGCGCTATACCAATGAGCAGCAGCAAATGCAAAAAGCGGTCGCGCAGAAGCGACCGCAGAAAAGGGGGAGTCATTCAGCGTGCAGTCCTGACTGAAGCGTAAACTGGCGGAAGCGTTCGAGCGTCTCTTCGCTGACGTGGTGCTCCATCCCTTCGGCATCGCGGCGAGCGGTATCCTGACTGACACCAATCGCCAGCAGAAAATTTTCAACAATCTGATGCCGCTCGCGGGTCTCCTGCGCCAGCTTCTCGCCTTCCGGCGTCAGAAACACGCCGCGCCAGGGAATCTGTTCAATAAGCCCCACGCCCGCGAGACGTTTTAACATTTTCGCGACGGTCGGCTGCGAGACGCCCAGACGAGCTGCCATGTCGACCTGGCGCGCCTCCCCCAGTTCACGAATAAGATCGGAAATCAGCTCAACGTAGTCGTCAATCAGTTCGCGACGGTGCGCTTCACGCACCTGACGAAAACCTTCCACATGCTCTTCGACATTCACTAACTGCGTCACTTTTTTCAATCCTGGGGTGGCCGGGCGACGACTCATTGTGCTTCCTCTTCGCGGTGACGCGTCAATGCATCAATTTAAGAAGCCCTATTGTATAGGATAGTGACCTCAGCACAAAAAATTAACGTTTTAGCCATAGCTAAGTAATATAGCCTGTGCTATATCTGTATGTAATACGAACATCCTTCAGGGAACGAAGGTGCAGAAAGTTCAGGAGGGTCTTATGAACGAACTCAAGAGGTGCTTACACGTGTTTAGCCATTCGCCTTTTAAAGTACGCCTGATGCTGATCTCAATGATCTGCGACATCATCAACGGAAAACCGCAGCAGGACAAACCTTCACGCTAATGCGGCGTCGCGGTACGCCGCTTCATTTTGCTGTCATCTTTCCCCGTTATCCTGACCGTTTGACCTGAAAACCCCCTTCTTTTTTCCGGATTTGCAGTCGCCCTCTCAAAACAATTTGTTATGAGGTGTTGACGGAATTATTCATCAAATTTATCTTCTTGCATCCCTGCAGCTTTAGCGCCTCGACGAACCCCATTCCTCACGCACTGCCAGGCAGGTTTTACCCTTTGACGCCAGGGGACGCACATGGCGGCTTTTTGATTGTGACCTATGAACGTAACGCTGAAAGAAACGCTGGCCGCGCGTGGCCTGGCGCTTAGCCCATGGACCGGATTTTACTTTTTACAATCGCTGCTGATGAATCTGGCGCTGGGATACCCTTTCAGCCTCCTGTATACCGTCGCGTTTACCTGCGTGCTGCACCTGCTGTGGCGCGCGCTGCCGCGAACGCAAAAAGTCCTGCTGGGCATTTATTCCGTTGTGGGAGCGTTGTATTACCCATTCGCTCAGGCATATGGTGCCCCCAACTTTAATACCCTGCTGGCTCTCCATTCGACCAACGCAGAAGAATCTACGGAAATTCTGACCATCTTCCCGTGGTACAGCTATTTTATTTCACTGTTTATCTTCGCCCTCGGTGTGATCGCAGTGCGCCGCAAGCCGGAAGCAAAACGCCCGTGGAGAAAGATTGAGCTGCTTTGCCTCGTATTTTGCCTCGGCGTTGCCTTTGTCCGCCCGGTACAGGAAATTGCCTGGGATGGCGTCTTCCGCCTCAGCAAAATCGGCTATCCCGCTGTGCGTTTTGTCCATGACGTGGCTATCAGCAACCAACAGGTGCTTGATGAACAGGCGCGCCTCGCGCAGTTTGCGAATCAGAAAGATACCTGGAACGTGGTCGCCGTGAAGCCGAAGTATCACACCTATGTGGTGGTGATTGGCGAAAGCGCGCGCCGGGATGCAATGGGCGCGTTTGGTGGTCACTGGGATAACACGCCATTTGAAAGCAGCGTGAACGGAACGCTATTCACCGACTACATCTCCGCCAGCGGATCCACGCAGAAGTCGCTGGGCCTGACGCTCAACCACGTGGAAGACGGCAAACCGCAGTATCAGAATAATTTTGTAACCCTGGCAAACCGCGCAGGCTTCCAGACCTGGTGGTTCTCCAATCAGGGGCAGATTGGTGAATATGACACGGCCATCGCCAGCATTGCGAAGCGCGCTGACGAAGTGCATTTTTTGAAAAACGGTGATTTTGAAGCCGATAAAAACACCAAAGATGAAGAGCTGCTGAAGATGACCGCGCAGGTGCTCTCCACCGAGCGCACGCAGCCGCAGCTTATCGTATTGCACCTGATGGGTTCCCATCCGCAGGCGTGCGATCGCACTCAGGGCAAATATACCGACTTTGTGCAGTCAAAAGAGACCTCGTGCTATCTCTACACTATGACCCAGACCGACCAGCTGTTAAGCAAGCTCTACGATCAGCTGCGTAATTCCGGAGACAGCTTCTCGCTGGTCTATTTCTCCGATCACGGGCTGGCATTTAAAGAACGTGGCAAATCGGTGCAGTATCTGGCCCACGACGACAAGTTCCAGCAGAACTTCCAGGTGCCGTTTATGGTCATTTCCAGCGATGATAAAACGCACCGGATCATTAAAGCACGCCGTTCCGCGAATGATTTCCTGAGCTTCTTCTCACAGTGGACGGGGATTCAGGCAGCAGAGATAAAGCCTGCCTACCGCTTTGTCTCGAACCAAAAAGCAGGCCCGATTTACATTACCAACTTCCAGCTGCAGAAGGTGGATTACACCCACCTTGGTACGGACGTTTTTGAGACTTCGACGCGGTAAAATATTGCCGGATGACGTTGTGCTTATCCGGCCCTGGAACTTCCCTCAGGCCCATGCAAACGAAATATCACCGGGCAATTCTCAGACAAAAAAAATCCGCCACGTGGGCGGATTTTTTATTATCACCGAAGTGATTAGAAGCGGTAACCGACGCCTGCGATCCAGGTGCCAACGTCAACGTTACGAATGCGAGACTGCTCGTAGGAGAAGTCCAGCGCTACGTTTTCGATTGGGTTGAACTGCAAACCTGCACCGTAAGAGAAACCGTAGTCGCTCATGTCGGATTTGCTTGCAGGGAAGTCGTTAGCCTGGAATTTACCGTAGCCAACACCCACTACGCCGTAGATGCTTGCCCAGTCATTGATGCGGTAAGCAGGACCAGCGGTGATACCGTAGTACTGACCTTTGTTATAAACGCCATCTTCGCTACGGTTTTTCTCGGTGTAGGTGAAGGAACCGATCACGCCGAGTGGATTGTTATCCTGCTCGTAACGGTATTTCAGGTTGAAACCACCTGCTTTGTTCGCTTCGCCCTGCATGTCGCTCTGAGCGTAGCCGCCGGTAACGGTAGAAGTTGCAGCTACAGCGGTACCTGCGGTTGCAGCCAGAACAATGGCCAGTGCGGAAAGACGTGCAATTTTATTCATAACCACCTCAAATGTGCTTCAAGTAAGTCCGTAAGTTTTAAATATATCAAAATTTGTTAAGAAACTCTGTCGGATTTGTGTTGTCTAAGAGCGTTTATCGTGTAACCAAACGTTTCCAGCTCTGACAATCCCTGTTGATAATCAACCGTTTCTTCGCAGATTTTATCATTATGGCGCTCAACAACCAGCGCAATCACCAAGATTAGTCCGAAACAGACAGAATTTTTACCCGTCGACTGAACTTTATTGTAAGACGCTTTTCGCGTCTTTTTTTCAACAATGGCTAAACCGGAAAGGGGTAATTCATTTACACTGCCTCTTTTACTTCCTTTGACAAAAATTGACAGGAGAAAGGATGCCAGGGGTGTCACGTAAAGTTCCGGTATGGCTGCCGATCCTCGTAATCTTGATTGCCATGTGTTCGATTCAAAGCGGCGCTGCGCTGGCAAAATCGCTCTTTCCTCTGGTGGGTGCGCCCGGCGTCACCGCCCTGCGCCTGGCGCTTGGAACCCTGATTCTGGTCTGCGTCTTCAAACCGTGGCGTCTGTGCTTCACTCGCGAGCAACGTCTGCCCCTGCTGTTGTATGGCCTGTCGCTTGGCGCGATGAATTTCCTTTTCTATTTGTCGATCCAGCGCATTCCGCTGGGCGTGGCGGTGGCACTGGAGTTTACCGGCCCGCTGGCGGTGGCACTCTTCGGCTCCCGCCGGCCCATCGATTTTGTCTGGGTGCTGCTTGCGATTCTGGGCCTCTGGTTCCTGCTGCCGCTCGGGCAAAGCATTGCCCACGTCGATTTAACCGGGGCAGCGCTGGCGCTGGGTGCCGGCGCCTGCTGGGCGGTCTACATCATCACCGGCCAGCGCGCAGGTGAAGAACACGGCCCGGCGACGGTCGCGATGGGCTCAGTGATAGCAGCGCTGGTATTTGTGCCCATCGGCGCCTGGCAGGCGGGAGAAGTGCTCTGGCAGTGGTCAATTCTGCCGCTGGGCATCGCTATCGCCGTGTTGTCCACAGCGCTGCCCTACTCGCTCGAGATGATTGCCCTGACGAGGATGCCAACCCGCACCTTTGGTACGCTGATGAGCATGGAGCCGGCCATGGCGGCGGTTTCCGGCATGATTTTCCTTGGCGAAACGTTGACCGGCACGCAGACCCTCGCCCTGTTCGCGATTATGATTGCGTCGATGGGGTCAACGCTTACGCTCAGGCGAGACAGTAAGATAAAAAACATCACTATTAATGATTAATTAATGTTGCCGTAGGGCAATATTCCCCTGCGGTGCCGTCCTTAATCTCCCGCCTCGATGCTCAACGGGTGAAAATATTCCAAACAGAAACAGACCTTTCTTATCTGGCCGTTATCGTCCGACAAAAAACAGAATATCCCTTTGTTTGTGAAAGATTTAACTGCTTTCAATTTCACGTGCGCTATTAAACTGATAGGCAGGAACGTTCCGGCAGCATGAATAGCCGGTGCTATACTTGTTTCCGGTAATTCATTGGACAATGACATCAAGAGGATATGAGATTATGAGTACCGCTAAACTGGTAAAAACCAAAACATCTAATCTGCTTTATACCCGTAACGATGTATCGGACAGCGAGAAAAAAGCGACCATTGAGTTGCTTAATCGCCAGGTGATCCAGTTCATTGACCTGTCACTTATCACCAAACAGGCCCACTGGAATATGCGCGGTGCCAACTTTATTGCCGTTCATGAGATGCTGGACGGCTTCCGCACGGCACTGATCGATCACCTCGACACGATGGCAGAACGTGCCGTTCAACTGGGCGGCGTGGCGCTGGGGACTACTCAGGTTATCAACAATAAAACGCCACTGAAAAGCTATCCGCTGGACATCCATACCGTTCAGGAACACCTGAAAGAGCTGGCAGATCGTTACGCCATCGTGGCTAACGACGTGCGTAAAGCGGTTGGTGAAGCCAAAGATGAAGACACCGCCGATATCTTTACCGCTGCCTCACGCGACCTCGATAAATTCCTGTGGTTTATCGAATCCAATATCGAATAAACGAGAGCTTATTCTTATTTTCCCAAACCCCTCCCCCGAGGGGTTTTGCACTTCTATGGTGCACCCCGTCCTCATCCCCGCCCCAAAAAGTAAATCATTTGTAACTATCACTTCACACAATCGTTAACGAAAGATTGTTTTATCGGCTTAAGTTGCGCTAAATATCAGCATGCCTTATCCACCCGTTTTAATGCACTAATTCGGTGCCTCGTTGTGGTGCACGACAACCTTTATAACACCTTTTTCGTGCAATCAGTCGTTACCGCTTCGTTGAAAAACAACAGGTTGTAAAGTTGGCATGATTTTTTCATACACCAATCATTCTCGCAGGGGATTGCCCCGTGGTTATAAAAGGAAATGCTATGAAGTCTGTATTCAAAGTTTCACTGGCCGCACTGGCTCTGGCCTTCGCCGTTTCTTCCCAGGCTGCAGAAAAGCAGCTGGTTGTGGCCACTGATACGGCATTCGTTCCGTTTGAGTTTAAGCAGGGTGACAAATACGTAGGTTTCGACGTCGATCTGTGGGCAGCCATCGCCAAAGAGCTGAAGCTCAACTACACCCTGAAGCCTATGGATTTCAGCGGCATTATTCCTGCGCTGCAGACCAAAAACATCGACCTGGCGCTGGCCGGAATCACCATTACCGACGAGCGTAAAAAAGCGATCGACTTCTCAGATGGCTACTATAAAAGCGGCCTGCTGGTGATGGTTAAAGCCAACAACAACGACATCAAATCCGTGAAAGATCTCGACGGTAAAGTGCTGGCAGTGAAAAGCGGCACCGGCTCCGTTGACTATGCGAAAGCCAACATCAAAACCAAAGACCTTCGCCAGTTCCCGAACATCGACAATGCCTATATGGAACTTGGCACCAACCGCGCTGACGCCGTGCTGCACGATACTCCGAACATTCTGTACTTCATCAAAACGGCCGGCAACGGTCAGTTCAAAGCGGTAGGCGAATCGCTGGAAGCACAGCAGTACGGTATCGCATTCCCGAAAGGCAGCGACGACCTGCGTGAAAAAGTGAACGGTGCGCTGAAAACCCTGCACGAAAACGGCCAGTACAACGAAATCTACAAAAAATGGTTCGGCACTGAACCAAAATAATTATCTTTAGTGAAGTCTCATGAGTTCAGGGGCGGCCTTTCGCCCCTGCTGTTTTTGAACCACGGTAACAGGAATATAACGTATGCAGTTTGACTGGAGCGTCATTTGGCCTGCCATTCCAATCCTGCTGGATGGCGCCAAAATGACTCTGTGGATTTCGATCCTCGGACTGGCTGGCGGTCTGGTGATTGGCCTGTTGGCAGGTCTGGCCCGCACCTATGGTGGCTGGATTTCTAACCATATCGCCCTCGTGTTCATCGAAGTTATTCGCGGCACGCCAATCGTCGTGCAGGTGATGTACATTTACTTCGCCCTGCCGATGGCCTTCCCGGACATTCGTATCGACACCTTCACCGCGGCGGTGATCACCATCATGATCAACTCCGGTGCGTACATCGCGGAAATCACCCGCGGTTCGGTCCTGTCGATTCATAAAGGCTTCAGCGAAGCGGGCCTGGCGCTTGGCCTCTCCCATCGCGAAACCATTCGCCACGTGATTATGCCGCTGGCGGTGCGCCGCATGCTCCCGGCCCTCGGTAACCAGCTGATTATCAGCATCAAGGACACCTCACTGTTTATCGTAATCGGTGCCGCTGAGCTGACCCGCAGCGGTCAGGAGATCATTGCCGGTAACTTCCGCGCGCTGGAAATCTGGACCGCCGTCGGTGTCATCTACCTGATCATCACTCAGGTACTGAACATCGTGCTTCGCATTCTTGAAAGAAGGATGAAAATCCTGTGATTGAATTTAAAAACGTCTCCAAGCACTTCGGCCAGACTCAGGTGCTGCACAATATCGATCTGAATATCAAACAGGGTGAAGTGGTGGTGATTATCGGGCCATCGGGCTCGGGAAAATCCACCCTCCTGCGCTGCATCAACAAGCTTGAAGAAGTCACCAGCGGCGATCTGATCGTTGATGGCCTGAAGGTTAACGACCCGAAAGTCGATGAGCGCCTGATTCGTCAGGAAGCGGGCATGGTGTTCCAGCAGTTTTACCTGTTCCCGCACCTGACGGCGCTGGAAAACGTGATGTTCGGCCCGCAGCGCGTGCGCGGCGCATCGAAAGCAGAAGCAGAAGCCCTGGCAAAAAGCCTGCTGGCAAAGGTGGGCCTCGCCGAACGCGGTCATCACTATCCGTCGGAACTTTCCGGCGGTCAGCAGCAGCGCGTGGCGATTGCCCGAGCGCTCGCGGTGAAGCCGAAAATGATGCTGTTTGATGAACCAACCTCCGCGCTCGACCCGGAGCTGCGTCATGAAGTGCTGAAGGTCATGCAGGATCTGGCTGAAGAAGGCATGACCATGGTCATCGTCACCCACGAAATCGGCTTTGCCGAGAAAGTGGCCTCGCGTCTGATTTTCATCGACAAAGGGCGCATTGCCGAAGACGGCAACCCGCAAACGCTGATTGCCAATCCGCCAAGCCAGCGTTTGCAGGAGTTTCTGCAGCACGTTTCGTAATCAGCATCGCTGATAAACGACAAAAATGCCCGGTGGCGCAGGCTTACCGGGCCTACAAGTTCAACATGCTCAGTGAATGATGTAGGAAGCGCCATCAGGCAAAAAATGCCCCCAGGACTTGCCATCTACCTCAGAGATTTTTCCCAAAATCCAGCCACGTCTCCCCACCCACTATACTTATCATTTTGTTGATGATTTGAAAGGGAGGCCCCGTGCCGTGGATCCTGTTGCTGATTGCAACGCTGTTTTGTGCGCCGCTTCAGGCGGTAACGATTCCCGGCGTGACCACCGCCGCCAGCCAGCCTTCCTCCAGCGAACCTGATGCCGCTCAGAAAAAAGCGGCCTATGCGGCGCTGGCGGACGTACTGGAAAACGATGCGTCGCGCCAGGAGCTGATTAAGCAGTTGCGCACTGCCGCCGCCACGCCACCGCAGGAAAAAGTCCCGACGCTCACGCCACCACCGGTGACGGAGGAAAAGACCGTACTGGAAAGCGTGACCGATGTAAGCCGCCGCTACGGCGAAGCGCTGTCCACCCGATTCGCACAGCTTTGGCGAAATATCTCCACCGCGCCCCATAAACCGTTCAATGCTCAGACGTTCAGCAACGCCGTCACTCACTTTCTGCTGCTGGCGGTTCTGGTCTTCGCGTTCTATGCCCTGCTACGCCTGGGCGCACTGCCGCTGTATCGCAAAATGGGCCAGTGGGGACGCAAAAAAAACCGGGATCGCAACAGCTGGCTGCACCTCCCGGCGATGATTACCGCCGCGTTAATCATCGACCTGTTGCTGCTCAGCCTGACGCTGTTTGTCGGGCAGATGCTGAGCGACAGGCTCAACGGCGGTAGCCGCACCGTGGCCTTTCAGCAAAGCCTGTTCCTGAACGCCTTTGCGCTGATAGAGTTCTTCAAAGCCATTCTGCGCCTGATATTCTGCCCCCGCGTGCCGGACCTGCGCCCTTTCAGCATTCAAAATGACACAGCACGTTACTGGAGCCTGCGCCTGAGCCTGCTGAGCGGGCTGATTGGCTACGGACTTATCGTCGCGGTGCCGATCGTTTCAAATCAGATAAACGTACAGGCCGGCGCGCTCGCCAACGTCATTATCATGCTGTGCATCACCGTCTGGGCGCTGTGGCTCATTTTTCACAACAAGAAAGCGATTACCGAAAGCCTGCTCGGGCTTGCCAACCGCTCGCTGGCGTTTTTCAGCCTGTTCATTCGCGCCTTTGCGCTGGTCTGGCACTGGCTCGCCAGCGCATACTTTATCGTGCTGTTTTTCTTCTCGCTCTTCGACCCGGGCAACAGCCTGAAATTTATGATGGGCGCGTCGGTTAAAAGCCTGGCTATTATCGGCATTGCGGCGTTTGTGTCAGGTATTCTGTCGCGATGGATTGCCAAAAGTATCACCCTGTCGCCGGAGACCCAGCGCAACTATCCGGAACTGCAAAAGCGTCTTAACGGCTGGATTTCCGCCTCGCTGAAGGCGGCGCGCATCCTCACGGTCTGCGTGGCGGTAATGCTGCTGCTAAGCGCCTGGGGATTGTTTGATTTCTGGAACTGGCTGCATAACGGCGCAGGCGAGAAAACCGTGGACGTGCTGATTCGCATCGCGCTGATCCTGTTCTTCTCGGCGATTGGCTGGACGCTGCTGGCAAGCCTTATCGAGAATCGCCTGGCGTCTGATATCCACGGCCGCCCGCTGCCAAGCGCACGAGCCCGCACGCTGCTGACGCTGTTTCGCAATGCGCTGGCGGTCGTCATCAGCACCATCACGGTAATGATCCTGCTGTCGGAAATTGGCGTGAATATCGCACCGCTGCTGGCCGGTGCCGGAGCGTTAGGGCTCGCCATTTCCTTCGGTTCACAAACCCTGGTGAAGGACATCATCACCGGGATTTTCATTCAGTTTGAGAACGGGATGAATACCGGCGATCTGGTGACCATCGGGCCACTCACCGGCACCGTCGAACGGATGTCGATTCGCTCCGTTGGCGTACGTCAGGACACCGGCGCGTACCACATCATTCCCTGGTCATCTATCACCACCTTTGCCAACTTTGTGCGTGGTATTGGCTCGGTAGTGGCAAATTACGACGTCGACCGTAGCGAAGACGTGGATAAAGCCAATGATGCGCTTAAGGCGGCGGTAGCAGAGCTCATGGAGCAGGAGGAGATTCGCGGGCTAGTGATTGGCGAGCCGTCGTTTGCGGGGCTGGTCGGGTTGACCAACGCGGCGTTCACGCTGCGGGTTTCGTTCACTACGCTCCCGTTGAAACAGTGGACGGTGCGCTTCGCGCTGGATACCCAGGTGAAAAAGCATTTCGACAAGGCAGATATTCGGGCGCCGGTGCAGACTTATCAGGTTTTGCCTGCACCGGGTAACCCGGCAATAGCGGCATCAGAACCGCCATTACCGGATCAGCCAACGCTGTAATCGGCCACGCAGGCCGGATATGCGTCAGCGCCATCCGGCACGACAGCATTCAGCGTGCGCGGGCCGCAAAGCGACGGCGTTTGTCTTCATCAAGGAAGGTCCAGGCAATGAAGCGGCTCTGCTTCTGCCCCTGGGCCATCTCTTTTTTTACCACTTTCACCGCACCTGCGGCGGTCAGCGCGGAATAGAGCATCGGCAGATTATCGCCCTTCGACACCAGCGTGGTAAACCACAGCACCTGTTTTGCAAACTGGCGGCTCTCGTCGAGCATTTTACGGATAAACGCCACTTCCCCGCCTTCACACCACAGCTCCTGCTGCTGGCCGCCAAAGTTCAGCGCCTCAGTTTGCTGCCCAAGATTACGGCGCTTACGCTCGTTACCCTCGCGGGCGCTTTCGGCGGAATCGTGGAACGGCGGGTTGCAGACCATCGCATCAAACTGCTCGTTTTTGTGGATCACCCCGCTGAGGATAGCCTGGGGATCTTTTTGACGACGGAGGCGAATCTGGCGGCTCATGCCCGGATTGGCCTCAATAATGGCCTGCGCTGCGGCAATCGCTTCGGCATTCACTTCGGTTCCGGTAAAGCGCCAACCGTATTCATGGCTGCCGATCAGCGGATAAATCAGGTTCGCCCCGGTACCGATATCCAGCACGCTGGCATTGTTCGGCACCTTCCCCCCGCTGGTTTCGGCCAGCAGATCGGCCAGATGATGCATATAGTCGGCCCGGCCCGGTACCGGCGGGCAGAGGAAGCCCTGCGGAATATTCCACGCTTTCACCTGATAAAAGTGCGCCAGCAGCGCCTGGTTCAGGGTTTTTACCGCCTCGGGATCGGCAAAGTTAATGGTCTGCTCCCCGGCCGGGCTGGTGACGATAAACGCCGACAGCGCGGGAGTGTCCTTGCACAGTGCGGGTAAATCATAGCGAGCGTGGTGACGGTTACGCGGGTGTAACCCCGGCTTTTGGGCATTCATGGCATCCTCCTGTTGCGGCAGCGTAAGATACCCGTTGACGCGGGTGGCGTAAATAAGTGAGTCTGCATAATCCTTTAAACTGACAGGTGCGCTATGTATTTTTATCAGCCTTCAGACGGACATGGACTGCCACATGACCCGCTCAACGCCATTATTGGCCCACGCCCGATTGGCTGGATTGCGTCGGCAGATGCCCAGGGCAATCGCAATCTGGCACCCTATAGCTTCTTTAACTGCTTTAACTATCGCCCACCGATCATCGGTTTCGCCAGCAGCGGCTGGAAGGACAGCGTGCGCAATATCGTTGAAACGCGCGAATTCGTCTGGAACCTCGCCACGGTCGATCTTGCCAGCGCGATGAATGAAACCTCCGCAAGCCTGCCCCACGGCGAAGACGAATTTGTTCGCGCCGGATTAACCCCTGCAGAAAGCCGCCTCGTCCGCGCGCCTCGCGTAGCCGAAAGCCCGGTGAATTTTGAATGCCGCCTGTCGCAATGCATCCAGTTGACCACCGCCGACGGCAGCGCAGTTGATTCCTGGCTGGTGCTGGGTGAAGTCGTGGCGGTGCATATTGATGAATCACTGCTGGAAAACGGCATTTACCAGACCGCCAAAGCCAGACCCGCACTGCGTGCAGGTGGTCCAACGGCTTATTACACTATCGATGAAAGCCAGCGTTTCGATCTGGTTCGCCCGGATGCCCGATAATCCACAATCTTATCAGCCACTTGTATGTGGCTGATTTGTCAGTTTATTGTCAATTAATGTCGTTCAAAAAACGAGCAGATCATCATCAATTTTTTGCGGCATATCACACTTCTTCAGCGCCTACACTTAACGCATCCCCCGTGGGAAACAGAGAGGATGTGCACATGAAAAAACTGTTGATTCTGGTTGCTGCTGGTGCGTTGTCGATGCTCTCTTTCTCGGCATCCGCCGAACCGCAACAGCTGACGCAAGGTAATACCGGACAACTACGTCCGGCGGGCACCGTGTCGGTATCCGGAGCGTACACTTTAGATGACCTG
This sequence comes from Scandinavium sp., assembly GCF_032012665.1. Taxonomy (NCBI): domain Bacteria; kingdom Pseudomonadati; phylum Pseudomonadota; class Gammaproteobacteria; order Enterobacterales; family Enterobacteriaceae; genus Scandinavium; species Scandinavium sp. The sequence continues at coordinate 106,982 of NZ_DALZVG010000010.1, read as the reverse complement.
CAGGATAAACTGGCCGAAAAAGCCCATGAACAGGGTGCGAAAGGGTTCGTGGTAAACTCCGCCAGCGGTGATAACAAAATGTACGGCACGGCTACCATCTACAAATAATCTGTCTGAGTTCCCCCTCCGAAATGCGCCTCACGCCCGTGCAGGCGCATTCTTTTTTCTGCTTCACACCAAAAAAACAAACCGAAGAGTAAAAACTTTAAATTCGCATTTAAAACGGTGTATAGTTCTGGCCCATACAAAAAACACAGACACACTGACAAAAATATAACCTAATACGCAGCAAAAACGGTTTCCTTTACGAGCACAGTTTTTGCCGAAAAAAGTCGCAATCCGTGCCCTCAAATTGACTTCCACCGTTGCGTTACCGTTTTCTGATTTTATTTTATTAATAATCAGTAATTTATTTAATGTTCAATTTTTTCGATGAAGTCTGTCAAGTCTATTCGATTTTATCTCCCGCAGAAAAACGTGATACTCATCACATCGACGGAACAACGTCACTTTTAAAGAATAACCTGCGAGAGATTACCCATGAAAACCATCAAAACTGCTGCTGTTGCCATCGCCCTTTCCGCTCTTTCTTTCGGCGTATTTGCCGCTCAGCCGGTTTCCAGCGCTGAAGCTCAAAGTATGAACAAAATCGGGACCGTGTCTGCGGAAGGCGCAACCACCCTGGACGGTCTGGAAGCGAAACTGGCTGAGAAAGCCGCGGCTGCGGGAGCTACCGGTTACAGCATTACGTCTGCTAACACCAATAACAAAATCAGCGGTACTGCGGTGATCTACAAATAATCGCCGGACAACGTTTTACCTCTCATTGACCATTGCCCTGCTGTACCTGTTTAACCCTTGTTTTGCCCGTCCGGCCACTGGACGGGCTTTTTTTTTGCCTGTGAATTACCAGAGCGCATCGATCCGCTGCAAAGCGGCATCGAAGTCAGGCGCTTCGCCGGTTGCTACCAGACAGCAGGCCATCTGTCGTTTTAGCGATGTTGGTACCGGTTCGACGCCCGCTACGCAGCGTTCAATCCAGCGAGCGGTCACTTCAGGATCTTTAGAAGACGGCAGCGATGCCTCCCGTACCTCAGCTTCGCGCTCAACCAGCGCGCGCGTACCGGCTGCGTCGATCAGGCTTATCTGCGGGCAGCGCTGGGGATTGGCGTACACCTCGCCTTCGGTGCCGTGCATCAACAGCGCCCGGCCACCAATATCAGCGAAGAACTTACCCACGCGCGGCACGTATTCCGGATGCGATACGCTGGAAAGCCGCAGCGCGGCATTTTCGGCAAACGGTGTTGCGAGCTTAGCCAGGGTATGTGCGCTGTTACGCACGCCCATCCGCCAGCGCATTGCCAGCTGGTTTTCCAGCGGCGGGCAGAATGCGCCTACCGGCATATACACCGGCTGATGGCCGTCCAGTTTCGCCTGCGCCTGCCCGGCGTGGAGCGCTGGCTCAATGCCGAGCAGCGTAAAAATGGTTTCGGTCAGTACGCGGGTTGGATCGTGGCTGACGCCATGCACCAGCACCGGAAAGCCGAGCTTATGCAGCAGCATCGCCAACAGCGGCGTGAGGTTAGCCTGCTTGCGCGCGCCGTTATAGCTTGGAATAACGATCGGCATCGGCTTTGCCACCGGCGGCGTCAGCTTGACGGTGTGCTGCTGCATCGCTTCATAAAAGCCCAGCATTTCCGCCTCACCTTCACCCTTAATGCGCAGCGCAATCAGAATGCCACCAAGCTCCAGTTCCGGTACTTCGCCCTTCAGCATTTGCGCGTACAGGCCACGGGCCGTATCTGTATCCAGGTCGCGGGCGTGATTTTTGCCGCGCCCGACTTCTTTAATAATATTGCGATAATCCATGCAGTGCTCCTGACGGCTCAACGCCGCTTGCGACGAGTCGGTTTAGGTTTGCTTTTCACTATACCCTCTGGCGCATCCGGTTGCTCAATGGGAAATACCGGCAGCGCGTTCAGCAGACGTGGGCCGTAATTTTTGGTGAGCAGGCGTTTATCGTAAATCACCACTTCGCCCCAGCAATTGTGGCTTCGAATCAAGCGCCCCACCTGCTGTATAAGGTTAAAGGACGCGCTCGGCAGGCTTTGTACTTCAAACGGATAGCGATTCAGGCTTTTCAGCCATTCACCCTCGGTGATCACTACCGGACTGTCGATCGGCGGGAACGCGATTTTATGGATATGGACCTGGCTCAGCAGTTCGCCCTTCAGGTCGAGCCCTTCAGCAAACGACTGCAGTCCCACCAGCACGCTGCGCTCGCCGCCCCCGACCCGCTTGCGGTGCAGCTCCACCAGCCGATAACGCGGCTGATCGCCCTGTACCAGCAGCAAAAGCCGCAGATCCTGTACGTATTCCAGGAAGCGCTGCATTGCACGACTGCTGGCAAACAGCACCAGCATGCCCAGATGCTTTTTCTCCTCCACCTGCTCGCGGAAGTAGGCCGCCATTTCCGCCAGATGCTGCTCTTCGTTCTCCATCGACGGCTCTACGCGCATCTTTGGAATCACTATTTTGCCCTGTTCAACGTGGTTGAAAGGTGAATCGAGCGCCACGAACCTGTCACCCGCCTTCTCCTTCAGCCCGCTCATCTCCTGAAGTCGAGAGAAGCTGTTCAGCGAACGCAGCGTGGCAGAGGTGACGATGATATGCGGCACGCGCCGCCATAGCAGTTTCTCGAGCTGATCGCTGACGCGAATCCCTACGCAGTGAAACCAGACGTGCGGCTGGCCGTCGCGCAGATCGCGCGTTGCCCATTTGGTGACCGGCGCGCCGGAAGCCTGCACCATCGCGGCAAGCCGCCACAGTTTGCTCTGGGATTCAAACATGCCCAGCGCGCGGTTCATCTGCAACAAAATACGGTGGAGACGAACGATATCGTGCGAGCCGGTTTTCTCACTCAGGTCGTTGAGAAACAGCTCCGACAGCCCGCGCAGCATCTCCGTCAGCTTTGCCAGCCGCTGGCAAATAACCATGACTTCGTCCGGCAGCTCGCCCATAGCAAAGCGGTGTTCCGCTTCCGGCCCGGCAGGCATATAGAGGGAAAGAATATTGTTCAGCGAGACGATGTGCTCATACAGCTCATCGCAATGCTCTTTAAGCCGCTCGGGCGCAGCAAGAGGCGGAAAGGTTTTCGGGCGAAACTGCTCCATGCAGGTTGCCACCAGCTTGCTGAAGAGATCGAGCTGTAGCCGATACCAGCCAGAGGTAATCTCCGCGCTCATCTCCAGCGCATCGCGGGCGACGTCCGGCAGATGATGACCTTCATCGAGCACCAGCAGCAGATTTTTTGGCTCCGGCAATACGGCTTCACTTTCCATCGCCGCCATCACCAGCGCATGGTTAGCGACCACCACTTCCGCCTCCTGAATTTCCCGGCGGGCAACAAAGAACGGGCATTCCCGGTAATAGTGGCAGTTGCGGTTAAGGCAGCTGGCTTTGTCGGTGCTCAGGCGGCCCCAGAGCGCGTCGTCGATGGCCAGGTCGGTGTGATCGCGCAGGCCATCCCATTTGTAGCTGTCGAGATCGGCTTTGAGCTTCGCGCAGCGCTTCTGCTCTTCCTGATTATTGGGCGTGAGTTCGTCTTCAAGAAACGCCAGCAGATCCTGCTGGTTCGGCTCGGTGCTGGAGAGCGCGGTCAGGTTGCGCGGGCAGACGTAGCGTCCGCGGCCGAAAGCCGCGGTAAAGCGCAGCTCGGGAATGATTTTTTTCAGCAGCGGCAGGTCTTTACTGTAAATCTGATCCTGCAACGCGACGTTGGCGGTGCTGACCACCAGCGTTTTTTGCTCTTCCCGTGCAATGGCAATGCCGGGAATCAGGTAGGAGAGCGTTTTACCCACGCCGGTTGGCGCTTCGATGGCCAGGTGCCTGCCCTCTTCTCCGGCGAGCGTTTTCGCCACGTCGGCGATCATCTGCCGCTGCGGTGCCCGGGGAATAAAGTCGGGGATCTGTTCCTGAAGCGCCTTATACCAGGCGGCGATTTGCGCCTTGAGCGCGGCGGTGAGTGCCATCAATAAATCCGGATACTGTATAAACAGCCACTATTCTGGCACTTTCCGGCGGTGGGGGCAAAAAAAATGGCCGCGATTTGCGGCCATGCTCGGGAATTACTGTGCAGCGGCGGGTTTACGCGGACGGCGACGACGCGGAGCGCCTTCGCGGCGTGGCTGCTCACCGTCGGCACGACGAGGCTGCGCATTTCCGGAGGCCGGTTTATCGCTGCGACGCGGCTGACCGCTGCCCGCCGGTTTGTCACTACGGCGCGGCTGACCAGCGTCGTTACGACGAGGCTGGCCCTGACCGCGACCACCACGCCCCTGGCGACCGTTCTGAATCGGCTCTGCCTGGATGCTTGGATCCACGTCGTAACCCGGGAGCGCAATGCGCGGGATCTCTTTCTTCAGCAAACGCTCGATGTCACGCAGGAGCTTGTGCTCATCCACGCAGACCAGAGACAGCGCTTCACCCGTGGCAGCAGCACGGCCGGTACGGCCGATGCGGTGGACGTAGTCTTCCGGCACGTTCGGCAGCTCGTAGTTGACCACGTGCGGCAATTCTTCAATATCCAGGCCACGGGCTGCGATATCCGTTGCCACCAGCACACGAAGATCGCCTGATTTGAAATCAGCCAGCGCGCGAGTACGGGCACCCTGGCTCTTATTGCCGTGGATTGCCGCGCTGCGAATGCCGTCTTTATTCAGCTGTTCGGCGAGATGGTTGGCGCCGTGTTTGGTGCGGGTAAACACCAGCACCTGCTTCCAGTCACCTTCGCCAATCATCTGCGACAGCAGCTCGCGCTTGCGTTTTTTATCGACGAAGTGCACGTGCTGCGTCACCTGCTCGGAGGCGGTGTTGCGACGCGCCACTTCCACTTCCAGCGGGTTGTGCAGGAGTTTGGACGCCAGCGCTTTGATGTCGTCGGAGAAGGTGGCAGAGAACAGCAGGTTCTGGCGCTTCGACGGCAGTTTTGCCAGCACGCGGCGAATGTCGTGGATAAAGCCCATGTCCAGCATGCGGTCGGCTTCGTCCAGCACGAGAATTTCAACTTTATCGAGGCTCACCGCGTTCTGGTGTTCCAGGTCCAGCAGACGGCCCGGCGTCGCCACCAGCACGTCCACGCCGCCGCGCAGCTTCATCATCTGCGGGTTGATGCTTACGCCGCCAAACACCACCGTCGAACGGATGTTGAGGAATTTACTGTATTCGCGAACGTTTTCGCCCACCTGCGCCGCCAGCTCACGGGTTGGCGTCAGGATCAGTGCACGCACCGGACGACGTCCTTTCGCGTGAGGTTCACTCTGGGAAAGCAGTTGCAGCAGCGGCAGCGTAAAGCCGGCGGTTTTACCGGTACCGGTCTGGGCGCTGGCCATCAGGTCGCGGCCCTGCAATACGCAAGGGATAGCCTGCTGCTGAATAGGGGTCGGCTGCGTGTAGCCCTGCTCGGCAATCGCGCGCAGGATCTCAGCATTCAGGCCAAGGGTTTCAAAAGACATAACAACTCCGAACCGCCCCGACCATGACAGGTATCGTTTTCAGGGGGATAGTGACAGGGCAAAAAGACAAAAACGATAATGTCAGCAAGGAGCGGAGTGTAGCAGTTTTTGTGACACACCGCATAAAATATCCCGGAGTAAAAGCCAGGCAGTCATTTCTCTGTAGCTTCTGACTAAAATCCAGCCAGAGTTTCTCTGGTATGCCAGGGCACAATGCAAGTCGCGAAGAACGAATTTTCAGAGTGGCTAAAGCTATACCTCAGGAATTTCCGTCAGTTAATCCCTACGCCAATGCGGGCTTGTGAGTGTCTGCTTTAAGCAAGGAGCCGGCGCTGGCGAAGGGGATGGCTCAGCCTCGCGCAGCGCCGTTCGGGATTAAACCATTTCTGATCTCCCCGGTGACACAGGGCTGAGGTTTACTAAACAGATATCCTTGTACGAAATCACAGCCCAGAGTCTGAAGACTTTCAAGCTGTTCCTGTGTTTCAACACCCTCTGCAACGGTCTTCATATTGAGAGACTTCGCCATGCCGGTGATGAGTTTGATGATATTCAGGGCGTCTTCCTGGGTCGATATCGACTGCACAAAGGATTTGTCTATTTTGATTTTATCGAACGCAAGTCGACTCAGCCGGGAAAGAGAAGAGTATCCGGTACCAAAATCGTCGATGGAGATTTGCACGCCCAGTGCTCTGAGCTTGTTAAGGGTATTCATCGGCGTTTTGCTCTCAATAAAGAGGGACGATTCAGTCACCTCCAGCTCAAGACGATCAGCCGGGAGCCCGGTTTCTTTCAGGACAGAGAGCACTATTCCGGCAAAGGCTTTGCTGCTTAGCTGGACAGGAGAGACATTCACGGAGATTTTAACCGGAACTGCCCAGGAAGCCGCTTCCCGACAGGCCATGCTAAGCACTGATTTCCCCACCTCGTTAATCATTCCTGTTTTTTCGGCAACAGGGATAAAGCTATCCGGCGACAAAATCCCCTTTCGCGGATGCACCCAACGAATAAGCGCTTCATAGCTGTAAATTTCCCGGCTGAACGAGTCGACAATCGGTTGATAATAAACCACGAACTCTTTATTCATTATCGCCAGGGCCATATCATGCTCAAGGGTTCTGCTTTCTTGCAGCTTGTCTAACATTCTCTGGCGGAAGACAGTAACCCTGCCAGCACCTTCATTTTTAGCTTCATAGAGGGCCAGGTCGGCTAATTTATAGAGATAATCAGAGCGACGTTCTGTTTCTGAGTTAACAATACCGACACAGGTGGTTATATTGATAATCGCGCTATAAATTGTGTAAGGCTGATTAATAGCATCACATATTTTTTGGGCCAGCGAAACAGCGTGACCTTCTGTCAAATCGCCAGAAATAAAGGCGAATTCATCCCCGCCTAAGCGATAAAACGTATCGGGATGAAAACTCATCGAGCCCAGACGCTGGGATATTTGACACAGCAACATATCACCCGCATCATGACCATAGGTATCATTGACTTCCTTGAACCTGTCCAGATCAAATAACATTACGGTCACAGCGCTGTTATTGCCTTCTGCCATTTTGATGGCTTCGTTTAAATTATCCCAGAAAAACAGCCTGTTACTCATCCCTGTAAGAGGGTCATGATAAACGTCATACTCCAGTCTGGCATTCTGCATTTGCAGCTTTTCTTTAGACTTCTGAAGCTCTTCCGCAAGTCCCCTGACCTGAAGATGTGCCTTCAAAATATTTCTGTTCTGATAAAAAATCAGCACACCCAGTATCGCACTCAGTATTATTAGCAACACTGAAATCGCGGAATAAACAGAGTACAGAGTTTGAATTTTGCTGTTGGCGTTGTTAATCAGGTTAACATCTTTATTTAAAGCACCGGATGAAAGACGGCTTAGTGGTGCATCAAGCGAATACATGGCCTTCAGATATACCTGAAGTTCCGGGCGACTCATGGTATCAAGGTGAGCATCGAGATAATTCAGCGTATTTTCGAGTTTTACAGCCAGTTCATGAAGTGATTTATGGCTATTGATATATTGGCCCAAATCACCTTCTTTCATCAAATCGCTCTGGCTGAGCATAATATCGAGGTGTAAGCGCACATCATCGAGTGTCATCGACTCATCGATAGTGTAAAGACCAAGCCATGATTCGAACCGGTAATACTCCGAAACCAGCTGTGCTGCAGACCATGAATTGGCGTAGTGCGTCAGTTTTTGTAGCTCTTGCTGCCTTTCGTGCACAAGAAAAGATATATATCCTGTGGATATAAAAAGGAAAAATATTATGGCAGCCAGTATTCTGTTCATGTTGTTCTTCTGAGCCTCTACTCAATGCTCATTTTGCTAACCTGCCAGGCTGACCTTGAATAAAAGACCTGATTATTCAGTTCAGGTTTGCTGTCATAGGGATAGACTATGAATAGCGGACCTTTATCGCGGACGCGCATGTATTCCCCATTGATTTTTAGGGCAAGAATGACATTGTATTTTTTGAAATCACTGAGAGGGATAACGGTGGTGTAGTCATTGAGCGCCGTCACCGTCACAACAGAACCTTTCGCCCCAACGTAATCCATCAGCTTTTGCATTGGAATACCCGTAAAGGTTGTGCGTCCATTGTACCAGGGAGAGGCGGTCTGGAAACTCACCATACCGAGCTTCTCGAGGCTCGCAATATCGAGAATAGCCTTACCATTTTCATTGGTATTTTCTATATTACCGGACAGCGTTAACAGGACTTTCCCGGCAGGTTTGGGAAGCTCGCCAGCCAAAATCTGCGTGGAGATCATAAAGCTTAACAGCATGACAATTAGCCGCATCTTAATCCACCTATCTACTGAATATTAAAGAATTATAATTTAGCTCGTGCTATTTATACATGCAGCCTGGCTAATAACAATGCATTAAGCAAATATATAATTTAATTCATAAAAATCAATGCATTAACGCACCACTCGCTCTTTGTGATTGATTATTCAAGGGCGGAGCTGTTATTCAAGGCGCAGCTAACCTCACAGGGAGAGTACAAAAAACGAGCTGAGGGGTTAGTCAGTGCCAGCAAATTCATACAAACATTAAGGTTTATTGATTTGTGCAGGCTCAGGGCAGCGTTGATTTGCAGAGGGATGGCTTTGTTGCATAAATCGAGCTTTTGCCAGATGCGCTCTTCTCGCAAATGCTTCACTACCCAAACGATTTGGGACTGCAGGCCAGATTAATTCATGAAAAACTTCAGCTAACATCTGATCTATGACTGCGAATCAAAGGTTAAAAAATGAAAGAAACCACGGCAAACTATACGTCTGTTGATCTGTCTCGTTGGGCAAGAAAGGAACATTTTGAAGTTTTTCAGTCCTTTGCTCAAAGTACAATTAACCAAACCGTTCTGTTAGACATTACCTTGCTGCTAAAAAACATCAAAGAAGTTGGCTGGAAATTTTACCCAACGATGATTTTCCTGCTTTCAAAAATCGTAAACCGGCACACTGAGTTCCGTATGGCCATGAAAAATAATGAGCTTGTTATATGGAATGAGGTGCATCCAATGTATACCATTTTCCATAATGAAACGGAGACCTTTTCATCATTATGGAGTCACTACGATGGCAATATTCATCACTTCCAGAGCGTCTATTCAGAGGACGTTGCACGCTATGGTAATAATCTTTCTTATTGGCCGAAAGAAGAGTCCCTGGAAAATGTATTTTTCGTATCGGCTATTCCCTGGGTAAGCTTTACCAGCTTTAATATCAATATTGCTAACATGCAGAATTTTTTTGCTCCCATGTTCACTGTTGGGAAATATTACAAACAAGATGAAAAGGTATTGTTACCTCTCGCCGTTCAGGTACATCACTCCGTGTGCGATGGTTTCCATGTAGCAAGACTTATCAATGAATTACAGGACGAGTGTAATGACTTGCTGCACCACCCAGAGGAACCCGCTTCGTAATGCGCTAAAAGCTGTGAAAGTCTGCTTTTACAGAGGGCGGGCAGCAAGGAACGCTGTCATCTCTGCCAGAAACGAAGAGCTGCCCTGTTAGATTACTCCACTCCTCAACCCCCTCCTCCCGTAGCCGCTCGCCCTCTGCTAAAGCGACCCACAAAACAATTCGGCAAACGAAGTGGACAAGCCGAAAAAACAGTCATAATCTTAATCAATCGATTGATTAACTTTCAGAGACCCGATGAATACCACGCCAATCACCAGCAAGGGCGAACAGGCCAAAAGCCAGCTGATTGCCGCCGCTATCGCCCAGTTCGGCGAATATGGCCTGCATGCCACAACCCGCGACATTGCCGCGCTGGCGGGACAAAACATCGCCGCTATCCCCTACTATTTCGGCTCGAAAGAAGATCTTTATCTCGCCTGCGCCCAGTGGATCGCTGATTTTATCGGCAACCACTTTCGCCCTCTCGCCGAGGCGGGCGAAGCGCTGCTGAGCAAGCCTTCGCCAGACAAAACCGCGATCCGCACGCTGATTCTTCAGGCCAGCCAGAATATGATCCTGCTGCTGACCCAGGACGAAACGGTCAACCTCAGTAAGTTTATCTCGCGCGAGCAACTTTCGCCTTCCCCCGCCTATCAGCTGATTCACGATCGGGTCATCGCCCCGCTCCATGCACATCTGACGCGGCTCATTGCGGCTTATACCGGGCGAAGTCCAACGGACACGGACACCATTTTGCATACCCATGCCCTGCTCGGGGAAATCCTCGCCTTCCGCCTCGGGCGTGAAACTATTTTGCTGCGCACCGGCTGGACCCAGTTTGATGAAGAAAAAACGGAACGCATTTTCCAGGTGATTACCTGCCATATCGATCTCTTGCTCAACGGATTAACGCAAAGGAGCTGAAGTCATGAAGAAACCCATCATCCTCGGTCTGGTTGTCGCAGTGATTGTCGCCGCGATTGCCGCGGGCGCATTCTGGTATCAGAGCAGTAAGGACACTGGCCTGACCCTTTACGGCAACGTCGATATCCGCACCGTGAATATGAGCTTCCGCGTCGGAGGCCGTTTGCAGGCATTACAGGTGGATGAAGGCGATGCGGTGAAAGCCGGGCAAACCCTCGGTGAGCTCGACCACGCGCCGTATGAAAATGCGCTGATGCAGGCTAAAGCCAACGTGGCTGCCGCCAAGGCGAAGTACGATTTGCTGATGGCGGGCTATCGTGATGAGGAAATTGCCCAGGCCGCCGCTGCCGTGCGTCAGGCACAGGCCGCTTACGACTACGCGCAGAACTTTTATCAGCGCCAGCAAGGCCTGTGGAAAAGCCGCACCGTCTCCGCCAACGATTTAGAAAACGCTAAATCCGCGCGCGACCAGGCTCAGGCAACGCTGAAATCGGCACAGGATAAGCTCAGCCAGTATCACGCCGGTAATCGTCCGCAGGAAATCGCCCAGGCGAAAGCCAGCCTCGAACAGGCCCAGGCGCAGCTTGCCCAGTCGCAGCTGGATTTGCAGGACACCACCCTGCTCGCCCCGTCCGAAGGCACTATCCTGACCCGTGCCGTTGAGCCGGGCAGCATGCTAAACGCGGGCAGCACGGTGCTGACGCTCTCTCTTACCCGCCCGGTGTGGGTGCGTGCCTACGTCGATGAAAGCAACCTGAACCAGGCTCAGCCTGGACGTACGCTGCTGCTCTACACCGACGGTCGCCCGGATAAGCCTTATCACGGCAAAATCGGCTTCGTGTCACCAACGGCAGAATTCACGCCAAAAACTGTCGAGACTCCTGACCTGCGCACCGACCTGGTTTATCGCCTGCGCATTATCGTGACGGATGCCGACAGCGCGCTGCGCCAGGGCATGCCGGTGACCGTCAAGTTTGCGCAGGGAGAGACGCATGAATGAAGCGGTGATTAAGCTCGACGGGCTTATCAAACGCTTTGCCGGTATGGATAAGCCTGCGGTTGCCCGGCTCGACTGCACCGTTCAGACCGGTTATGTCACCGGCCTGGTCGGTCCGGACGGTGCGGGAAAAACCACGCTGATGCGTATGCTCGCGGGTCTGCTCAAGCCGGACGAAGGCAAAGTCAGCGTGATCGGCTACGACCCTATCGATGACAACAGCGCCCTGCACGCGGTACTCGGCTATATGCCGCAAAAATTTGGCCTGTATGAAGATTTAACGGTGATGGAAAACCTGACGCTGTATGCCGATCTGCGCAGCGTCACCGGTGAGCAGCGCGAAAAAACCTTCGCCAGACTGCTGGAATTTACTTCTCTTGGTCCCTTCACCGGACGCCTGGCGGGCAAGCTTTCCGGCGGCATGAAGCAGAAGCTGGGACTTGCCTGTACCCTCGTCGGCGAACCGAAAGTGCTGCTGCTGGATGAACCCGGCGTGGGCGTCGACCCGATTTCCCGCCGCGAGCTGTGGCAGATGGTGCACGAGCTGGCAGGCGACGGAATGCTGATCCTCTGGAGCACCTCTTACCTTGATGAAGCAGAGCAGTGCCGGGACGTGCTGCTGCTGAACGAAGGTGAGTTGCTTTATCAGGGCGAGCCGAAAGCGCTGACCGATACCATGCGCGGGCGAAGCTTCCTGATGAACAGCCCGGTTGAGAACAACCGTCGGCTGTTACAGCGGGCGCTGAAGCTGCCGCAGGTCAGCGATGGAATGATCCAGGGCCGTTCGGTGCGGCTTATCCTCACTAAAGAGGCCACCGCCGAACAGATTCGCCATGCCGACGGCATGCCGGAGATGGAGATAGAGGAAACGCCGCCACGCTTTGAGGACGCCTTTATCGATCTGCTGGGCGGCGCAGGCACCTCTGAATCTCCGCTGGGCGCCATTCTGCACACCGTGGACGGTACGCCTGGCGAAACGGTAATAGAAGCCAAAGAGCTCACCAAAAAATTCGGTGATTTCGCCGCCACCGATCGCGTGAATTTTGCCGTGAAGCGCGGAGAGATTTTTGGCCTGCTTGGCCCTAACGGAGCGGGTAAATCTACCACCTTTAAAATGATGTGCGGTCTGCTGGTGCCCACGTCCGGCAAAGCGCTGGTGCTGGATATGGATCTGAAAGTCAGCTCCGGCAAGGCGCGCCAGCATCTGGGCTATATGGCGCAGAAATTTTCGCTGTACGGCAATCTGACGGTCGAACAAAACCTGCGCTTCTTCTCCGGCGTATATGGCCTGCGCGGCAGCGCCCAGAACGAAAAAATCACCAAAATGAGCGAGGCGTTTGGCCTGAAAAGCATCAGCAGCCACGCGACGGACGATTTACCGCTCGGCTATAAGCAGCGGCTGGCGCTGGCCTGCTCGCTGATGCACGAGCCCGATATTCTGTTTCTCGACGAACCCACCTCCGGCGTGGACCCGATTACCCGCCGGGAGTTCTGGTTGCATATCAACAGCATGGTGGAAAAAGGCGTGACGGTGATGGTCACCACGCACTTTATGGATGAAGCCGAGTACTGTGACCGTATCGGCCTGGTCTATCGCGGCAAGCTTATCGCCAGCGGCACGCCGGATGATTTAAAGGCCCAGGCAGCGGGCGCCGAAGCCAGCGATCCGACAATGGAGCAGGCGTTCATTACGCTTATCAACGACTGGGATAAGGAGCATCACGATGTCCGGTAGCGTGCTTTCCTGGCGACGCGTGCGCGCCCTGTGCGTGAAAGAGACGCGGCAGATTGTCCGCGACCCCAGCAGCTGGCTGATTGCGGTGGTCATCCCACTGATGCTGCTGTTTATCTTCGGCTACGGCATTAACCTCGACTCCAGCAAGCTGCGGGTCGGCATTCTGCTGGAACAACAAAGCGAAGAGGCGCTGGACTTCGCCCACACCATGACCGGCTCACCGTACATTGACGCCACGCTCAGCGATAACCGCCAGGAGCTGATTCAGAAAATGCAGGCCGGGCGCATCCGTGGCCTGGTGGTGATCCCGGTGAACTTCGCCGCACAGATGAACCGTGCGGGCGATACCGCGCCGCTACAGGTAATCACCGACGGCAGCGAGCCGAACACCGCCAACTTCGTGCAGGGCTACGTACAGGGAATATGGCAAATCTGGCAGATGCAGCGGGCGGAAGACAGGGGTGAATCCTTCGAGCCGCTGATTGACGTACAGCTACGCTACTGGTTTAACCCGGCGGCCATCAGCCAGCACTTCATTATTCCCGGGGCAATTACGATCATCATGACGGTGATCGGCGCGATCCTGACGTCACTGGTGGTCGCCCGCGAATGGGAGCGCGGCACCATGGAAGCGTTGCTGTCCACCGAAGTCACCCGCGCCGAGCTGCTGCTGTGCAAGCTCATTCCCTATTACTTCCTCGGCATGCTGGCGATGGGGCTGTGCATGCTGGTCTCGGTGTTCATCATGGGCGTGCCGTACCGCGGCTCGCTGCTGGTCCTGTTTTTAATCACCAGCCTGTTTTTGCTGAGCACGCTGGGCATGGGCCTGCTGATTTCGACTATTACGCGCAATCAGTTTAACGCCGCTCAGGTGGCGCTGAACGCCGCGTTTTTACCGTCCATTATGCTGTCCGGGTTTATTTTTCAGATAGACAGCATGCCCGCAGCCATTCGCGCGGTGACGTACGTTATTCCGGCCCGCTATTTCGTCAGCACGCTGCAAAGCCTGTTTCTCGCCGGGAACATTCCGGTGGTGCTGATGGTGAACACGCTGTTTTTGATTGCCTCGGCGGTGATGTTTATCGGCCTGACGTGGCTGAAAACGAAGCGTCGGCTCGATTAATTTGCCCGGTGGCTGATTGCCCGGTGGCGGCTAACGCCTTACCAGGCCTACAAACCGGGCCTACGGTGATATCAATTTTGTAGGTCGGGTCAGGCGCAGCCGCCACCCGACAATTGAGAAATCAAGGGAGAAACGATGTTTCATCGCTTATGGACGCTGATCCGTAAAGAGCTACAGTCGCTGCTGCGCGAACCGCAAACCCGCGCCATTCTGATCATACCCGTACTGATTCAGGTGCTACTGTTCCCGTTCGCCGCCACGCTTGAGGTGACCAACGCCACCATCGCCATTTATAACGAAGACAGCGGTAAACACGCGGTGGAGCTGACCCAGCGCTTCGCCCGTGCGAAGGCGTTCACCCACGTGCTGCTCCTGCGCAGCCCGCAGGACATCCAGACGACCATCGATACGCAAAAAGCCCTGCTGGTAATACGTTTCCCGGCGGATTTTTCACGCAATCTCGACAGCGGACAGACCGCGCCGATGCAGCTGCTGCTCGACGGACGCAACTCCAACAGCGCGCAGATCGCCGCCAACTATCTCCAGCGCATCGTTGAGGAGTACCAGCAGGAACTGCTCGACGGCCAACCGAAGCCGAACAACAGCGAACTGGTGGTGCGCAACTGGTATAACCCGAATCTGGACTACAAGTGGTTCGTGGTGCCGTCGCTGATTGCGATGATCACCACCATCGGGGTGATGATTGTGACGTCGCTGTCCGTCGCCCGCGAGCGCGAACAGGGTACGCTCGATCAGCTGCTGGTATCGCCGCTCGCCACCTGGCAAATCTTCGTTGGCAAGGCGGTGCCCGCGCTGATTGTCGCGACCTTCCAGGCAAGCATCGTGCTGGCGGTGGGCATCTTCGCCTATCAGATTCCGTTTGCCGGATCGCTTTTACTCTTTTACTTCACCATGCTGGTGTACGGGCTCTCACTGGTGGGATTCGGGCTGCTGATTTCCTCGCTGTGCGAAACGCAGCAGCAGGCGTTTATCGGGGTGTTTGTGTTTATGATGCCCGCCATTCTGCTCTCGGGCTACGTCTCGCCGGTAGAGAATATGCCGGTGTGGCTACAGGACGTGACGTGGATTAACCCGATTCGCCACTTTACGGACATTACCAAGCAGATTTACCTGAAGGATGCGAGCTTTGACATCATTTGGGGAAGCCTGTGGCCGCTGCTGGTGATAGCGGCCACGACGGGTTCAGTGGCGTACGCGATGTTTCGGCGAAACGTGGCGTAGCTTTTTGTCTTTGGTGAGCAGCGAGAGCAGCGCAGGCCCGGCCAGGATCACCACGCCGGCCAGCGCCAGCAGCAGGTTGTTGTGCAGCACGCGTGACAGCAGCCACAACACGATCACCGCCGCCCCGAAATACCAGGTGGTGGTGAGCTCTTCAAGAAAATCTCCTGTTTCGCGCCAACGCGCCTCGTGGTGGCGCTGGAGGGCCAGCATAAAGATCACCGTCAGCGCATAAAGGGCACAAAGCCCAAGCCCCACCTTCACCAGAGAGCCGCCCATCCAGCCCATCACCAGCGCGGCCACTACCAGCAAATGCAATACAATCTGCCAGCAGCTCAGGCCCGTTGCGACACGAATTCGTTGTTGCCACTTCATGTCCTTCCTCCCGAAGCATTTTCAACTGTAACTGAGAGTACCGGACTTTACGGAAAATTCCGTATCACCGCACCTTTTTGTGACGGCTACTACACTATTTTATTCAGGACAGTGATGCGAACAGGACAATTATGACGCAACAGTCGCACCGTTTTTCATTAAAAATTCTGACGATCAACACCCACAAAGGGTTTACCACGTTTAATCGTCGCTTCATTTTACCCGAGCTGCGGGACGCCGTTCGCGCCGTCGGGGCTGATATCGTCTGCTTGCAGGAAGTGCTGGGCGCACACGATGCGTGGTCGCTGCGCGTGGAGAACTGGCCAAACACCAGCCACTACGAATTTCTTGCCGATACGCTTTGGCAGGATTACGCCTACGGGCGCAACGCGGTGTATCCGGAAGGCCATCATGGCAATGCCGTACTGTCGCGTTTTCCTATCACCCACTTTGAGAATCTGGATATTTCCGTCGGCGAGAGTGAAAAACGCGGGCTGCTTTATTGCCGCATCTCCCCGCCAGAACTGAGCACTTCCGTTCACGTCATTTGCGTCCATCTCGGCCTGCGCGAGGCGCATCGTCAGGCTCAGTTGACTATGCTCAGCGAGTGGGTAAATGGCCTGCCGCACAACGAACCCGTCCTGGTCGCGGGGGATTTCAACGACTGGCGGCTGCGGGCAAGCCTGCCGCTAAAACGCGACGCCGGGCTTGAGGAGATCTTTACCACGGCAACTGGTCGCCCGGTGCGCACCTTCCCGGTGAGCTTCCCACTCCTGCGCCTCGACAGGATTTATGTAAAAAACGCACATGCCAGCCACCCGACGACGCTACCGCTTCGGGAGTGGCGGCATCTGTCTGACCATGCGCCGCTGAGCGCGGAGATTCACCTATGAAATGCGGCTGGCGTGAAGGCAATCAGATACGGCTGCTGGAAAACGGCGATGAGTATTATCCGGCGGTGTTCACGGCTATCGAGCAGGCCCGACAAAAAATTATCCTCGAAACCTTTATCTGGTTTGAAGATGCGGTCGGCTGGCAGCTGCATGACGCGCTGCTGCAGGCGGCACGTCGCGGCGTCAGCATTGAGGTGCTGTTGGACGGCTACGGCTCGGCGGATCTCAGCGACAGCTTCGTCGGCGAACTGACGGCAGCAGGCGTGGTGTTCCGCTATTACGATCCTCGCCCTCGTCTGTTCGGCATGCGCACCAACCTCTTTCGTCGCATGCACCGCAAAATTGTGGTTGTCGACGGCACGGTGGCGTTTGTCGGCGGCATTAACTTCTCCGCAGAGCATATGTCCGACTACGGCCCGGAGGCCAAGCAGGATTACGCCGTGCGCGTTGAAGGGCCCGTAGTGCAGGATATCCTGCAATTTGAGGTGGAAAACCTGCCAGGAAACGCCGACGCGCGCCGCTTCTGGCATCGTCGCCATCGCCCGGAAGCAAATCGCACGCCTGGCGAGGCCCAGGCGCTGTTCGTCTGGCGCGATAACCACGACCATCGCGACGATATCGAACGCCATTATCTGCAAATGCTGGCGCATGCGAAGCGGGAGGTGATTATCGCCAACGCCTATTTCTTTCCCGGCTATCGCCTGCTGCATGCCATGCGCAAGAGTGCCCGCCGGGGCGTGACGGTCAAACTGGTGGTTCAGGGAGAGCCTGATATGCCGATTGTGAAAGTGGGTGCCCGCCTGCTGTACCGCTATCTGCTCAAAGGCGGCGTGAAGATATTTGAATACCGACGACGACCGCTGCACGGCAAGGTGGCGTTGATGGACGACAGGTGGGCGACGGTGGGCTCCAGCAATCTCGATCCGCTCAGCCTGTCGCTCAACCTTGAGGCCAACCTGATCGTCCACGATCGGGCGTTCAACCACACGCTGCGTGAAAACCTGAACAATATCATCGCCCATGACTGTCAGCAGGTCGACAGCTCAATGGTGCCGGAGCGGAGCTGGTGGAACCTGACCCAAAGCGTGCTGGCCTTCCACTTCCTGCGTCATTTCCCGGCGGTGATCGGCTGGCTACCGGCCCACACGCCGAAAATGGCGCAGGTGCCGCCGCCTGAACAGAGCTCGCTGGAGACGCAGGATCGATACGATCCCGAAAACCCGGGAGTCAAACCCTGATGGCCGGGGCTCATCCGCGCTGGCGCATTGCCAAAAAAATCCTGACCTGGCTGTTCTTGCTGGCCGTTGCCGTATTGCTGGTGCTGTATGCCCGGAAGGTCGACTGGCAGGAGGTGTGGCAGGTTGTACGCAGCTATAACCGCATCGTGCTGCTGAGCGCCGTGGCGCTGGTCATTGTCAGCTACGTGCTCTATGGCTGTTACGATCTGCTGGGCCGGGCATACTGTGGGCATAAGCTCGCAAAACGCCAGGTGATGCTGGTGTCCTGTATCTGCTATGCCTTCAACCTGACGCTCAGCACCTGGGTGGGCGGCATCGGGATGCGCTATCGGCTCTACTCGCGGCTCGGTCTGCCCGGCGCCACCATCACCCGGATCTTCTCCCTGAGCATCGCCACCAACTGGCTGGGCTATGTTCTGCTCGGCGGCATTATTTTCTCCATCGGCGTGGTTGAGCTGCCCGCACACTGGTATATCAGCGACGGCACGCTGCGGCTTATCGGCGGCGCGCTGTTACTGATGATTGCCGTTTATCTGTGGGGCTGCGCGTTCGCCAGACGGCGTCATCTGACCATCAAAGGCCAAAAGCTGGTGCTGCCCTCCTGGCGATTCGCTCTGCTGCAGATGGCTATCTCCAGCGCCAACTGGATGGCAATGGGGGCTATAATCTGGCTGCTGCTCGGCAAAGAGGTGGACTATTTCTTCGTGCTGGGCGTGCTGCTGGTCAGTAGCATTGCCGGCGTCATCGTACATATCCCAGCAGGCATCGGCGTACTGGAGGCCGTATTTATTGCCCTTCTGGCGGGTGAACACACCACGCAGGGAAAAATTATTGCCGCGCTGCTGGCTTATCGGATGCTCTATTTCTTTATCCCGCTGGCGCTGGCGACGGTGGGATACCTGTGGCTCGAGGGGCGGGCGAAGAAGTTAAAAGCGAAGAATGAGAAGGTCATGGCGAAGTCATAGCCATCATGCTGGCGCCCAGGTGAAATCACCAACCGGTACGCCGTAAAAAAAACGCCGTTCGGACAGAACGGCAACGATCAAGGCTAACAGAGGAACAGAGAGAATGGATTCGGTCGAAAGCGCCGTCGTAGCGAACACGAACAAGGCTGAGCGCTTACAGAAAATTAAGTCGTTAGTGAACCGGGTCTGCTGATGAGATTACCGGATTTTTTTGCCGTATCAGTTTCAGCATTTGCCAGTACAAATCCTGCAATATCGCGTTATGTTCGGTTTTCATGCGCTCAACGATAATGGTCTGAAGCACGCCAGGGCTCATTTGCCCATAGTCCGCCATCGCCCTTCGTTCAACGCTTCGAAACAGCTCACAGCTAAAAAGGTAGCGCTCCGGGATTGAGTTTTTCATTTTTCCGTCCGACTTAATGATTTTATGTTTCTTGTCTCGCTTTTTCCGTTCAACAGCCAACATCGATATTGGACAACCGGGTTACACCAGGCTGCCCGTATTTCAACCGTGTCATTAAACTTAGCAAAATTGTACGAAATATGTGTACAGAATCATGATTTATTTTCACGTAAAAGTAATTATTCATTTAAATCAGCACAATGATTTAGTTTAGCTGTGATCTATCTCTCACGTCTTGTACAAGGCGATGAAGCCGCTGTGCTAAATGAAAATTCCGATTCTTCCCCGTTTTACTGTCCTTCTCTTATTCCCTCCTACACTGGAATGACGCATTTCAACAAGGATAAGAATATGAAGCTAAGGCACGTTGCCACAGGGTTTGGCGCTTTATTAGCCCTCGTCGCTTGTCGCTCTCCCGGCTTGCCTGATGGGATCGCGCCGGTCGAACATTTTGATGCCAAACGCTACCTCGGCAAATGGTATGAAATCGCGCGATTTGATGACTATTTTGAGCGCGGACTGAATAACGTCGCTGCGGATTATTCAATGAACAGTGACGGCTCCATCCGGGTCATTAACCGGGGATTCGACCCGCAGAAAAGGAAATGGAAGCAGAGTGAAGGGAAAGCGCGATTTGTCGGTTCTCAGGATGTGGCAGCGCTGAAAGTCTCTTTCTTTGGGCCCTTCTATGCGGGGTATAACGTGATCGCCATCGACCCGGATTATCAATACGCCCTGGTGGCCGGGCAGAATCGTGATTATTTATGGATCCTTTCACGCACGCCAGACATGCCGCCAGAGGTCAGGAAAAGCTATCTCGATATCGCTAAAGCGAAGAATTTCCCGGTAAATCAACTGATCTGGGTCAAGCACGATAATTCTGCAAAATCTACCTGACAGGCATTTCTGAACTTGTTGTTCAGCTGAGTGGACTACGCTTGAGTCTGTATTTGTAAATACCTACAACAAGACCCGTCAGAGGACACTTTCATGAGCAATAACGTCAATAAGCCGACGACAAACGATGCTGGCATCCCGGTAGCCAGCGATGAACATTCCCTTACCGTCGGTGCGGATGGCCCGATACTGCTTCACGATCATTACCTGATTGAGCAGATGGCAGCCTTCAACCGGGAACGAATCCCTGAGCGCCAGCCTCATGCGAAAGGCAGCGGTGCCTTTGGCCATTTTGAGGTGACGGAAGACGTCAGTCGCTTCACCCGTGCGGCTCCTTTCCAGCCGGGAGTGAAAACTGAGGTTGTGGTGCGCTTCTCCACGGTCGCGGGCGAGCGTGGAAGTCCGGATACCTGGCGCGACCCACGTGGATTTGCCATCAAATTCTACACCACTGAGGGCAATTTTGATCTGGTGGGAAACAACACGCCGGTATTCTTCGTTCGCGATCCCATGAAATTCCAGCATTTCATCCGCTCGCAAAAGCGCCGGGCCGATAACAATCTTCGCGACCACGACATGCAATGGGATTTCTGGACGCTGTCACCGGAGTCCGCGCATCAGGTCACCTACCTCATGGGAGACAGGGGGATCCCTAAAAGCTGGCGTCATATGAATGGCTATTCAAGTCATACGTACATGTGGGTCAATGCCAGTGGGGAAAAGTTCTGGGTCAAATACCATTTCAAAACCGATCAGGGGATCGACTTTCTGACTCAGGAGGAAGCAGACAAGCTGGCCGGACAGGATGGCGATTATCACGTACGGGATCTGTTTAACGCGATTAAAGACGGTAATTTCCCGAGCTGGACGCTGTATATGCAAATCATGCCAATGGCCGAAGCAGAGCATTATCGCTTTAACCCCTTCGATTTGACCAAAGTCTGGCCGCATGACGATTATCCGCTGATTAAAGTGGGTAAACTCACCCTCGATCGCAATCCGACGGATAATCATGCGCAAATTGAGCAGGCCGCGTTTGAGCCGAATAACCTGATTCCGGGCACCGGGCTGAGCCCGGACAAGATGCTGATTGGCCGCATTTTTGCCTATGCAGATGCCCACAGAGCGCGGCTTGGGGTGAACTATAAGCAGATCCCGGTCAACGCCCCTAAGTCCCCGGTTAACAGCTACAGCAAGGATGGCGCAATGCGAATCACGCCGGTGTCGGATCCGGTTTATGCCCCCAATTCAAAAGGCGGCCCTTCCGCCGAGGGAAATTCGCTGCCCGTCGATTCAACCTGGCCCGTTCAGGGGGAAATGGTGCGTGCTGCCTATACGTTGCGTAAGGATGATGATGATTTTGGTCAGGCCAATGCCCTTATTAATAAGGTCATGGATGAAGCGGCGCGTGAACGGCTTGTCAACAACGTCGCAGGCCACCTGCTGGACGGCGTGGAGGAACCGGTACTGTCTCGCGCATTTGAATACTGGCGTCAGATAGATCTTAAAACGGGCGACAGAATTAAGCAGAAAGTCATGAGTCAGAAAACCAAACCCTGACCTGTACCCCCTGATGTATGGCGCCTTCGGGCGCTATACGCCCTGACACAGGAACGTTTGGCACATCTTCCGCCCCCTCCCGCTTCGTATGGCTTGTTCATCATGTCTCCCTATACTTATCAGGCAGCATCATGCTGCTAACTCTACTGGAGTAATCCATGAAACATAACGCTTTGAACGTTAATAAAGATCTGCCGAAAACCCCAGATAAGATGCCGAAAGATAAAGACAAAAACCCTCAGAAAGGCAAAAAATAGTCTTTTGCGCATCATTAACCGGATTGTTCAATGGAGGTCATATGCCAGAACGTTCAGAAGGGGTGGACCCTGTTCCTGTTGATGAGCCGCTTCCTGGTGATACAGTGCCGGATATTCCCGATCCCATCGACCCTTTGGATCCGGGCATACCGGATGAGGTTGACCCGCCGCTAAGGTAAAAGGGCTCAACGCAGCTGTGAAACCGCCTTCGGGCGGTTTTTCCATGTTCAGGATAGGTGCCCTTCCCCACACGGGAGAAGGGCCAGAGGGATCAGCGACGGTTGCCCATAATGCGCAGCAGCATCAGGAACAGGTTGATGAAGTCGAGATAGAGGGTCAGCGCGCCGAGAATAGCGTACTTACGCAGGTTACTGCTGTCACGGGTATCAATCTGTTCACCGATCATTTTCAGCTTCTGGGTGTCGTACGCCGTCAGGCCCACGAACACCACCACGCCGATATAGGTCACCGCCCACATCAGCGGCGTGCTTTTCAGCCAGATGTTCACCAGAGACGCCAGAACGATACCAATCAGCGCCATAAACAGCATTTTGCCCATGCCGGTGAGATCGCGCTTAGTGGTGTAACCGTACAGGCTCATCGCGCCGAACATTCCCGCCGTCACGATAAAGGTGCTGGCGATAGAACTGTAGGTGTAGGCGAGGAAAATACTGGAAAGCGTGAGCCCTGTTAGCGCCGAATAGAGCATAAACAGCGTGGTGGCGAGGCCTGCGCTCAGGCGTTGAACCATTCCGGAAAGCACAAAGACCAGCGCCAGCTGGGCGATGATAAGGCCAAAGAAGGTGATTTTGCTGGAGAAGACGAACATCATTACCGCAGGCGTGTTCGCCGCAAACCACGCC
This sequence comes from Scandinavium sp., assembly GCF_032012665.1. Taxonomy (NCBI): domain Bacteria; kingdom Pseudomonadati; phylum Pseudomonadota; class Gammaproteobacteria; order Enterobacterales; family Enterobacteriaceae; genus Scandinavium; species Scandinavium sp. The sequence goes on along the minus strand of NZ_DALZVG010000010.1, from coordinate 84,070 downwards.
ACGAACGCCGTCAGCAGCAGCCCGCAGGTCATCCAGCCATAAACCTGCGCCATATAGGTTTGCAGGCCAGAGCGCGCCTGCACGATTGAATCGGGACGCGTATATCGGTCCATGATGAATACCTCTGAATAAGTGGGTGTTCTGTAAGCGTATCACAAGCCCGGATCGAGCAAGTCTGAAAACGTGTTTTACCAGCGCTTTGCCGCTTCCTGGTCGCTTTCGCGTGACTCCACCCAACGCTCGCCTTCCGGCGTCGCTTCTCGTTTCCAGAACGGCGCGCGCGTTTTCAGGTAATCCATGATGAATTCCCCGGCGGCGAAGGCGCTGCCGCGGTGCACGCTTGTCACGCCAACGAACACAATCTCTTCGCCGGGCCACATTTCGCCGATGCGGTGAATCACCGTCACGCGGCCTAAACGCCAGCGCCCGCGAGCTTCTTCGACGATTTCCGCCAGCGCTTTCTCCGTCATGCCCGGATAGTGCTCAAGCGTCAGGGCCTTCACGCTGTCGCCAAGGTTATGATTACGCACCTTTCCGGTGAAGGTCACCACCGCGCCGTCTTCATCACGCTCCGCGAGCCAGCCGTATTCCGTGCCGACGTTAAAGCGCTCCGGGCTGACGCGAATAAGGGTTTCGCTCATCATCAGCCTCCTGTCACCGGCGGGAAGAACGCCACTTCGTCGCCGTCCGCGATGGGGTGAGAACTCTCCACCAGCGTCTGGTTAACGGCGGTAAGCAGCTTGCCCTCTTCCAGCGCCAGCTCCCAGCGAGAACCCTGCGCAGCCAGTTCCTGACGCAGCGCTTCCACGGTTGTTGCCTGGGTGTCCAGCGCCAGTGAATCAGCCCCCACCAGCTCGCGCACCTGGGCGAAAAATAAAACCTTAATCATCTGCTTCCGCCCTGAAGTCTCCGGATTTACCCCCGCTTTTCGCCAGCAGGCGCAGCGGGCCAATCACCATGTCCTTTTGCACCGCTTTACACATGTCGTAGATGGTCAGCGCCGCCACCGACGCGGCGGTGAGCGCTTCCATTTCGACGCCGGTTTTCCCGGTGAGGCGGCACAGCGATTCAATGCGCACCCGGCTATGCTCCGGCTGTGCCTGAAGGTTGACCTCCACTTTGCTGAGCATCAGCGGATGGCACAGCGGGATCAGGTCCCAGGTTCTTTTCGCCGCCTGAATGCCTGCGATGCGGGCGGTGGCGAAGACGTCGCCTTTGTGGTGGCTACCGTCGATAATCATGGCTAGCGTTTCCGGCATCATGGTGACGAAGGCTTCGGCGCGGGCTTCGCGCACCGTTTCCGCTTTGGCGGAGACGTCCACCATATGAGCTTCACCGGCGGCGTTAATATGCGTCAGTTGCGACATGGCTTATTTCTTTAAATGAGGGTGGAAATTACACGGGCGGGTACGCGCATCAAGCTGCGGCGCGATGATGTTCTCCCACGCGGTACGGCACGCTTTGGTCGAACCCGGCATGGCAAAAATCAACGTCTGGTTTGCCACGCCCGCAATGGCACGGGATTGCAGTGTGGAAGTGCCAATCTCCTCAAAGGAAAGCATACGGAACACTTCACCAAACCCTTCCACTTCACGGTCAAACAGCGGGCGCAGCGCTTCCGGGGCCTGATCGCCGTCGGTAAACCCGGTGCCGCCGTTTATCAGCACCACCTGCACGTCGTCACGGGCAATCCATGCGGAAACCTGGGCGCGAATGGCGTAGCGATTCTCTTTTACGATGGCTTTATCGACGATGGTGTGCCCCGCGTCGTGCGCGACTTCCCGCAGATAGTGCCCGGACGTGTCGTCCTCTTCGCCGCGACGGCTGGACACGGTCAGAATAGCGATACGGGTCGGCGTAAATTCAGCACTGACCTGACTCATGATAAACCTCCATATTCTTTGAACGGCTCAGCCGCCGATGTAGGACAAATTCCGGGTGATGCCGGTCTGGCCCTGATGCAGGAAATGGGTCTGCTTTTTCTGCGCCAGTGCTTCAGAAATACGCGCTTCCAGCTCAGGCTGTTGCGCATCCTCGGCCAGCAGATCGCGAAGATCCACACCGCCATCGCCAAACAGGCACAGGTGCAGTTTACCCACGGAAGAAACGCGCAGGCGGTTGCAGCTGGCGCAGAAGTCTTTTTCATAGGGCATGATAAGCCCTATTTCCCCGGCGTAATCGGGGTGGCAGAAGACCTGCGCCGGGCCGTCGCTGCGGCTTCGAATCTGGTGGATCCAGCCACGCTTAAGCAGCTCATCGCGCAGGACTATGCCGGAAATGTGATGCTTGCGGAACAGGTCACTGCCCTCGCCGGTCTCCATCAATTCGATGAAGCGCAGCTGGATTGGGCGCGGTTTGATCCATTCAAGGAAGGTGTCGAGCTGATGGTGATTCACGTCGCGCATCAGCACGGTATTCACCTTCACTTTGGCAAACCCGGCGGTGAAGGCGGCGTCAATGCCGTCCATCACCTGCTGAAATTTGTCCTGCCCGGTGATGGCGTGAAACTGGCGGGCGTCGAGGCTGTCGACGCTGACGTTGATGTGCGTCAGCCCGGCATCGCGCCAGCTCTGCGCATCGCGCGCCAGGCGGTAGCCGTTGGTAGTGACGGCAATCTGGCGAATCGCTTCGTTTTCACGCACGGTGGCAATGATGTCGGTGAAATCACGTCGCAGCGAAGGTTCGCCGCCGGTCAGGCGCACTTTTTCGGTGCCCATTGCGGAAAACGCACGGGTCACGCGGCGCACTTCATCGATGGAGAGAAAGCCGTTATTGCTCACCGCGCCCGGCTGGTAGCCGTTCGGCAGGCAATAGGTGCAGCGGAAGTTGCACACATCGGTAATCGACAGACGCAAATAGTAGAACTTGCGCGCGAAAGCATCGGTCAGTTGTTGGGCCATACACCTTTCCAGATACGGGAGGCACAGTCATTTCTTCCTGTACCCTGGTGACATCGTCACGGCCAGAGCGCCATATCCACAGACTTAGGCGCAAGGGCTAGAGTGTCGCTTCAGACTTCGAAGCAGGTTAAGCCGATAGTAGCGCGTAAATGACATATTCGCCATTTCACCTTTTCGCTATATAATCTTATATATAACGAGCCTATCGTGCAATTTCGCTACAGAATACGCAAAAATCATGCTTTTGCATTGATATGCGTCATTTTGATGGGATCCGCCGATCGTCTTTTAGGGGTAGTTACGCTAAGCTCACAGCGACCGTTACTGATAAGGAATACTATGCGCAATCGTACTTTTGCGGATCTCGACCGCGTTGTCGCCCTCGGCGGTGGCCACGGTCTGGGGCGAGTGATGTCCTCCCTCTCCTCTCTGGGTTCGCGCCTGACAGGTATTGTCACCACCACCGATAACGGTGGCTCCACGGGCCGCATTCGTCGCGCCGAAGGCGGGATCGCCTGGGGAGATATGCGCAACTGCCTTAACCAGTTAATTACCGAACCGAGCGTGGCTTCGGCAATGTTTGAGTATCGTTTTGGCGGTAATGGCGAACTTTCCGGGCATAACCTCGGAAATCTGATGTTAAAGGCGCTGGATCACCTGAGCGTAAGGCCTCTTGAGGCGATCAATTTGATCAGAAATCTGCTGAAAGTGGATTCTGCGCTGATTCCGATGTCGGAAGTGCCGGTGGATCTGATGGCGGTTGACGACGAAGGCCATGAAATCTACGGTGAAGTGAATATCGACCAGCTCAGGCTGCCGCCAAAAGAGCTGATGTTGACGCCGTCGGTCCCCGCAACCCGCGAAGCGATCCAGGCCATTGCGGAGGCAGACTTAATTCTCATCGGGCCCGGCAGCTTCTACACCAGCCTGATGCCCATTTTGCTGCTGAACGACATGGCACAAGCGTTGCGCCGGACGCCCGCCCCGATGGTCTATATCGGCAATCTGGGGAAAGAACTCAGCCCCGCCGCCGCCAGCCTGTCGCTGAAGGATAAGCTGGCGCTGATGGAGCATTACGTCGGCAAACCGGTGATTGATGCCGTGGTGGTTGGCCCCAAAGTGGACGTCGCGGGCATGGAAAACCGCGTGGTCATTCAGGCACCGCTTGAAGCCAGCGATATACGCTACCGTCACGACCGCCACCTGCTGCGCGAGGCGCTGGAGCAAGCCATTCAGGCCCTTGGCTAAGGCAGCATGTCGGGCAGCTTTCCTTAAGTTCTTAAGGTTGTCTTAAAGCTGGGCTGTCATCCTGCCGTCATCTTAGCCTTGCGGATGATCCTGATGTCACGTTTTGCTTTACGTCGCCCCGCGATGGGGCACGTTTTCTACCTTGTGCTGTTTGCCCTTTATATCGCGCTGTTTCTGAACGTTGCCTTCTTTAAGCAGGCGTTTTCATTGCTGCCTGTTGATTCCCTGCATAACGCGCTGGTATTTGCCACTATGCCGCTGGTGCTGTTTTGCATCATCAATATCCTGGTGACGCTGGCCTCCCTTCTGTGGCTTGACCGGCTGGTCATCAGCCTGTTTATCCTGCTGAGCGCCGCCGCCCAGTACTTCATCATGACCTTCGGCGTGATCATTGATCGCTCGATGATCACCAATATTATCGACACCACGCCCGCCGAAAGCTTCGCCCTGATGTCGGGCAAACTGGTGCTGACGCTGGCGACAACCGGTCTGCTGGCGGTGGTCATCGCCTGGTGGATTAAGCTGAAAAAGCCCGCCAGCCCCTTGCGCAGCCTGACATTGCGCGTGGGCAGTATTGTGGTGTCGGCGCTGGTTATCATGGCCGTCGCGCTGCTGTTCTACAAAGATTACGCCTCGCTGTTTCGCAATAACAAAGAGCTGGTGAAATCCATTAACCCGTCGAACAGCATCGTTGCGGTCAACTCCTGGTATGCCCACAATCGCCTTGCTCATCTGCCGCTGGTGCACATCGGCGAAGACGCTAGCCAAAAACCGGAAATGAAAAACGGCCCGCGCCATAACCTCACCATTCTGGTACTCGGTGAAACGTCCCGCGCGGAGGACTTCTCCCTCGGTGGCTACGCCCGTGAAACCAACCCGCGCCTGAAGCAGGACAACGTGGTCTATTTTCCGAATACCACATCCTGCGGCACCGCCACGGCGATATCCGTGCCCTGCATGTTCTCCAACATGCCGCGCGCACATTATGACGAGCAGCTGGCGCAGCATCAGGAAGGTCTGCTGGATATCATTCAGCGAGCGGGCATCAATGTGCTGTGGAATGAAAACGACGGCGGATGCAAAGGTGCCTGCGATCGTGTGCCGCACCAGGACATGACTCGCCTGAACTTACCGGGTCAGTGCATAGACGGCGAATGCTACGACGACGTGCTGTTCCATGGCCTTGAAGAGTATATCGACAACCTGAAGGGCGACGGCGTGATTGTGCTCCACACTATCGGCAGCCACGGCCCGACCTATTACAACCGCTATCCAAAAGAGCGCCGTGTCTTCAGCCCGACCTGCGACAGCAACGAAATCCAGAACTGCACCAAAGAGCAGCTGGTGAACACCTACGACAACACTATCGTCAACGTGGATTACATTGTCGATAAGGCCATTAAGCTGCTGCAGTCCAGACAGAACCGCTTCACCACAAGCCTGGTGTATCTGTCCGATCACGGTGAGTCACTTGGTGAAAACGGGGTCTATCTGCATGGCCTGCCGTATTCCATCGCGCCGGATACGCAAAAACATGTGCCGATGCTCATCTGGCTGTCGGATGACTATCAGCAGCGCTACAACGTGAATTACGCCTGCCTGAAAAACGATGCACAGGCGAACCACTATTCGCAGGATAATCTGTTCTCAACCATGTTAGGCTTGGCGGGCGTCAGCACGAAAGAGTATCAGGCAAGCGACGATATCCTGACGCCGTGCAGAGGAGCGAAGTAAATGAAAGTGCTGGTGGTGGAAGACGATGCATTGCTGTTACAGGGACTGATCCTCGCAATGCAGAGCGAAGGCTACGTCTGCGACGGGGTGACTACCGCGCACGAAGCGGCGCTGTGCCTTGCTAACGGGCACTACAGCCTGATCGTGCTCGATCTGGGCTTGCCCGATGAAGACGGGCTGAGTTTCCTCACCCGCATTCGTCGGGAGAAAATTAGCCTGCCGGTGCTCATTCTTACGGCTCGCGATACCGTCGCCGACCGCATCGCCGGTCTCGACACCGGTGCCGATGACTATCTGGTGAAACCGTTCGCCCTGGAAGAGCTTAACGCCCGCGTACGCGCCCTGCTGCGCCGTCATAACAATCAGGGTGATAACGAAATCAACATTGGCGATCTGCACCTCAATATCACGCGCCGTCTCGTCTCCCTTGGCGATGCGCCGCTTGAGCTGACGCCGAAAGAGTACGCCCTGCTCTCGCGCCTGATGGCCAAAGCGGGCAGCCCGGTACACCGGGAAGTGCTTTATAACGACATCTACAGCTGGGATAACGAACCGTCGACCAATACGCTGGAGGTGCATATCCACAACCTGCGCGACAAAATTGGGAAATCCCGTATTCGCACGGTGCGCGGCTTCGGTTACATGCTGGTGAAAACCCACGAGGACGCGTAAATGAAGCTACCGGCGATCCTCAATATTCAGTGGACCATGCGCCGCCAGCTGCTGCTGACCATCGCCACCATTCTGCTGGTTTGCCAGCTCATCAGCGTGTTCTGGCTGTGGCATGAAAGCCAGGAGCAAATCCAGCTGCTGGTACAAAGCGCCGTGAACGGGCACAACAACCACAAGCATATCGAGCATGAAGTGCGGGAGGCCGTCGCCAGCCTGCTGATCCCCAGCATGCTTATCATTGGCCTGGCGCTGTGGATTTGTCTGCAGGCGGTGAAGCGCATCACCCGCCCGCTTTGGCATCTTCAGCAGGAGCTCAACAGCCGCACGCCGGACAACCTTCAGCCCATCGAGCTGCCGCAGTCGGTCAGCGAAGTGGACGCCGTCACCTCGGCCATTAACCAGCTTGTCGAACGCCTCAACATGACGCTGGAGCGTGAACGCCTGTTTACCGCCGACGTCGCTCATGAGCTACGCACGCCGCTCGCGGGGCTACGCCTGCATCTGGAGCTGATGGCGAAATCTCACAGCGTCATGGTTGATCCGCTACTGCAGCGACTCGATCAGATGACGCAGAGTATCTCCCAGCTGCTGCAGCTGGCGCGCGTGGGGCAATCTTTTTCGGCGGGTACCTACCAGCAGGTGCCGCTGGTGCAAGGGGTCGTTTTGCCGATTCAGGACGAGCTGGAGACCATGCTCAGCCTGCGAGGCCAGAAGTTACAATTGCCCTCAGAAGATCGGGATGTGACCGTCTCAGGTGACGCGACGCTGCTGCGGGTACTGCTGCGGAATTTGGTGGAAAATGCTCACCGCTACAGCCCGGAAAACGCCACCATCACCATTCTGGTGGAAGCAGGCATGCTGGCGGTGGAAGATGAAGGACCGGGCATTGATGAGGCCAAAAGCGGCGAACTCAGCAAAGCGTTCGTGCGCATGGACAGCCGCTACGGCGGGATTGGGCTTGGGCTGAGTATTGTTACCCGCATCGCTCAACTGCACGATGCGCAGTTCTTCCTCCATAACCGCAGGCCTGGGCCAGGCGTGAAAGCGTGGGTTAAATTTCCGCGCAGAACGCGCTGATCAGTAAGTCAGGATCCACTGATGAAAGAAGGCAATGACGATCAGAAAGGCAACGAGTACGATCAGAGCAGTTGAAAAGTTTGCTTTAGGCATGGCGCTATCCTCATTAAAGTGAGGACAGTATCGCTAAAGAAGATTAACCCAACATTAAGGTCCCGGGAACGTTGTGTGACCGGGACCTTATTTTTTTATTCGTTGCCCGGCGGCGCTACGCTTGCCAGGCCTACAGAACGATAACATCGTAGGCCGGCGTCAGGCGTAGCCGCCACCCGGCATTAGCAGTTAAGATGCCGCGATAAACAAATCGCGTAATTGATGCAGACGGTCGCGCACCTCCGCTGCCTCTTCGAACTCGAGGTTCTGGGCGTGCTTCATCATCTGCGCCTCCAGCTCGCTGATTTTCTGCTGCAGCGCTTTTGGCGTCAGCGCCAGCTCAGCGGCTTCCACGTCGGCAGGCGAGCGTTTACCACGGCCCTTACCTTTGACCTTCGCAATGCTCTCACCGAGCGACAGGATATCGACAACCTTCTTGTTGAGCCCCTGCGGCACAATGCCGTTCTCTTCGTTATAGCGCTGCTGCTTCTCGCGGCGGCGCTCCGTTTCGCCAATGGCTTTCTCCATCGACGGGGTAATTTTATCGGCGTAGAGAATGGCCTTGCCGTTGATGTTACGCGCCGCACGACCAATGGTCTGAATCAGCGAGCGTTCGGAACGCAGGAAGCCCTCTTTATCGGCATCCAGAATCGCCACCAGCGACACTTCCGGCATATCGAGGCCTTCCCTCAGCAGGTTGATCCCCACCAGGACGTCAAATTCACCCAAGCGCAAATCACGGATAATTTCCATTCGCTCGACGGTGTCGATATCCGAGTGCAGGTAGCGCACACGTTCGCCATGCTCCTCAAGGTATTCCGTCAGGTCTTCAGCCATACGCTTGGTAAGCGTGGTCACCAGCACGCGCTCGTTGATGGCCACACGCTTGCGAATTTCCGACAGCAGATCGTCCACCTGTGTGCCCACCGGGCGCACCTCGATGACGGGATCCAGCAATCCGGTCGGGCGCACCACCTGATCGACCACCTCATCGCCGGATTTCTCCAGCTCATACTTGCCCGGCGTCGCTGAGACGTAGATGGTCTGAGGGGCAAGCCCTTCAAACTCTTCAAATTTGAGCGGACGGTTATCCAGCGCCGACGGCAGGCGGAAGCCATACTCCACCAGCGTCTCTTTACGCGCCCGGTCGCCGCGATACATGCCGCCAATTTGCGGCACGGTGACGTGGGATTCGTCGATCACCAGCAGGCCGTCGGCCGGCAAATAGTCAAACAGCGTCGGCGGTGGCTCGCCAGGCCCGCGCCCGGAGAGGAAGCGGGAGTAGTTTTCGATACCAGAGCAGTAGCCCAGCTCGTTCATCATCTCGAGATCGAACTGGGTACGCTGGGAGAGGCGCTGTTCTTCCAGCAGCTTATTGTTTTCCAGCAGCACCTTACGCCTGTCGACCAGCTCATCTTTGATCTCTTCCATCGCCTGCAGAATGCGCTCGCGCGGCGTGACGTAGTGGGTTTTCGGGTAGACGGTGAAGCGCTGAATGGTCGATTCCAGATGCCCGGTCAGCGGGTCAAACAGCGACAGCCGCTCAACCTCTTCGTCGAACAGCTCCACGCGCAGCGCAATGTCGTCCGATTCCGCCGGGAAGATGTCGATAACCTCGCCGCGCACGCGAAACGTGCCGCGCTGAAAGGCCTGATCGTTACGGCTGTACTGCAGCTCGGCCAGGCGGCGGAGGATGGAGCGCTGATCGATGATCATCCCGACCGTCAGGTGCAGCATCATCTTCAGGTAGAGATCCGGGTCGCCCAGGCCGTAAATCGCCGAGACCGACGCCACCACGATGACGTCACGGCGCTCAAGCATCGCTTTGGTTGCAGAAAGACGCATCTGCTCGATATGTTCGTTTACCGAGGCGTCTTTTTCGATGAAGGTGTCGGAGCTGGGAACATAGGCTTCCGGCTGATAGTAGTCGTAGTAGGAGACGAAAAACTCCACGGCGTTCTCCGGGAAAAACTCTTTCATTTCGCCGTAAAGCTGCGCCGCCAGGGTTTTGTTCGGCGCCAGCAGCATGGTCGGACGCTGAAGGTCGGCGATAACGTTGGCAATGGTAAACGTTTTCCCTGACCCGGTTACGCCGAGCAGCGTCTGATGCGCGAGACCATCTTCGAGCCCCTCTTCCAGACGACGGATGGCTTCAGGCTGATCGCCGGACGGACGGAAAGCAGAATGCAGTTTTAACGGTTTACTCATGAACGACAACCTGATGAAGGGAAACGGGCAGACGATTAATTCTACTCGCCGCACCAAAATTTGCCACAAATAAATACTGGATAAAAAAACAGTAACGCATTATCGTATCTGTGTTAGCGCGTTCATCAGCAAGCCAGCATGGCGAAAATTTCTTCTGCGACAAGATAAAACGCTCCCGAAACAGGGTTATCCCCAGAACATTCTCGCCTTTAACATTTGTCAAGATGCGTAATGAAACTTTTATGGCAGCCGGTGACACTTTTCTGACAGGCATTGCTTTTATTGAACCTATTGAAATAAAAAGAAAATATCAAAAAGCCGCGTTTCGCATCAATTTGGGCGCAGCCCGCGTATTCTCTTGCCTGTCGCAAGTTTTCTAACTCTAATACACATGGTTATCCACAGGAATGGTGGATAACTGTCTGCAGCCCTACGCCCCTGCCACTCGGGCAAAATGGTCCTGACCCCGCAAAAGGCACAGCAAAAATTATTTATCGCTGTTTTTTGTCTTTCGTCATCGAAAAAGTGACTTGTCCTGTAGTGAGAGATCGCTCACAAATCCAGCAATGACGCTGCACCAAAACCCTTCAGAATGACGGACTAACGGCACTGACAGAGTGCAGCCGCTGCGTTAATTTCCCCCGGCCAACAGCGTTTTTCGGGGAATAATCTGAAAGAATCATCCCTTTTCTCTGCCCGCATTCTTCTGGCAAGCGAATTGCACCCTCTTTCCGCCACCGACGGCAAAATGAAAGGAGAGGCCGATGTTGAGTTTGCGCGCTGTGAATCACTACTACGGAAGCCAGCACATACTGTGGAATCTCAGCCTCGATCTTGCCCCCGGCGAATGCACCGGGCTGCTGGGCCTGCCCGGTATGGGTAAAACGACGCTGGTTAACTGCATCGCCGGATATCAGAAGGTGGAAAGCGGAGACATTTTCTGGCAGGAAGCCAGCGGGCCGCCGCAGGATCTGCTCGCGCTCTCGCCGCCGCTGCGGGCTGCAATGGGCATTGGCTATGTACCACAGGACAAGCGTATTTTTTCGCAGATGACGGTGGAGGAAAACCTGCAGATTGCGATGCGGGCCAGTCACGAGGGCAGCAGCGCCGTCGGCAGCGCCATCTTCGATCTGATGCCGGATCTCTGGCCGCTGCGTCAGGTAAAGGGCGCGGCGATGTCCGACGATGACCAGTATCAGCTTGCGCTCGCCAGCGCGCTGGTGAGTAGTCCGAAATTACTGATCCTCGACGAACCAACCCGCGGAATGGGCCACGGTTTTATGCACAAGCTCGGCGAATGCCTGCTGCGCCTCAACCGCGAGCTGGGAATGACGGTGCTGCTTGCCGAACAGCACCTGCCGTTTATTCGTCGGGTCGCGGATAAGTTCTGCCTGCTTCATCGCGGGCGCAATGTGGCGCAGGGGGCCGTCAGCCAGTTGGATACCCGGCTGCTGGAACAATTTATGACCCCGGACGAAGCGCCTTAAGGTTGAGATACTGCCCCGGTTCAGCGTGTTCCGGCCCGTCTGCGAGGTACGGAATTTCACCCAGCAGCGGCGCAGGTAGCATCCGGGTCAGGGTTGCCAGATATTCAGCATGCCGCCTTCCCGGCGGGATAATGTCGTTGGCAATCCAGCCCGCAAGCGTGAGCCCGGCCTGAGTGATGGCCTGCGCGGTCAGCACGGCATGGTTAATGCAGCCCAGCTTCACGCCAACCACGAGGATCACCGGCAGCCGTTCAGCCTGCACCCAGTCTGCGAAGGTGTAAGAGGACGAGAGCGGCGTATACCAGCCGCCCGCCCCTTCCACCAGCACCCAGTCGGCTTTGCCCGACAGCGCCTGAAGCCCGGCAGAAAGCAGGGATGCCTCAATCGGCCGCCCTTCATCTTCGCTGACGATATGCGGCGACGTCGGCTCCTCAAAGGTGTACGGGTTTACTTGGTCATAGCTTAGCGCCGCACTGCTGTTGCGCTGAAGCGCCAGCGCATCGGTGTTACGTAAACCTTCTTTGGTCATTTCACTACCGGAGGCCACCGGCTTATAGCCTGCGGTACGGAATCCGGCCCGGTTGGCCGCCTGTAGCAGCGCGCTGCTGGCGACCGTTTTACCCACTTCAGTATCGGTGCCGGTGACAAAATAGCGTTCAGTCACGGTCAATCACTCCTGTCAAAATATGGTACGTCAGGGCGCAGCGGCCCTGCTCTTTTGGCCACGCCAGCTCCAGCCGCTGCAGGTGACTGCGGGTGAGCGTCTGTACCGCCCGGCCCTCATGCAGGTGCGTCGCGCCAATGCCTTTCAGGGACTTCATGGCGCTTAGCGCGTCGTCAAAGGTCACTCGCAGCGTGTGCAGCCGGTGCCGCGCGCGGTACCCGCGCAGCGCATCAAGAATCGCCTCCTGTGACAGGAAGCGGTTGGCGTGCGGATGGCGGTCAAGCGCCTGCCAGGCCTGGTTCAGCTCGGGCAACGAATCAGCAACCAGCGTACTGAAAGCAGCAACCCCACCCGGTCGCACCACCCGATGTAGCTCGCCCAGCGCCGAAGGCAGCGACTCACACCACTGTACGGCGAGGTTGCTCCAGGCAAGATCGTATTTCCCGTCGGCCAGTGGCATCGCTTCAATGTCGGCCTGGACGTAATGCTGCGCCGCGCCCTGCCGCTGCGCCTCCTCCAGCATTGGCGAAGAGAGATCCAGGGCAGTCACGAGGCTTCCCTTTTCCGACCAGTAGCGGCTCATGGTGCCCGGCCCGCAGCCCGCATCCAGCACCTGCGGAAATGCCCGGTCCTCAAGCTGAGCCAGCAGTGCCGCCGCGCTCTGGCGCTGTAAATCATCATGCTGCTGGTAATGGCCGGCGGCGCGACCAAACGCTGCCGCTACCGCCGCCTTATTGACGTACGCCATGCATCGCCTCCAGCAATCTGTCGATATCTTCTGCCCGGTGGTCAGCAGTGAGCGTCACCCGCAGGCGGGCCGTGCCAGCGGGCACCGTCGGCGGACGAATCGCCGTCAGCCAGCAGCCCGCATCCCGCAGCTTTTCCGCCAGCGCCAGCGCGTGGCTGTTTTCTCCGACGATGACTGGCTGAATGGCGCTGCCCGAGTTTGTTAGCTGTAAGTCCAGCTGTTCAGCGTCACGACGAAAGCGCGAGATATGCTCATGAAGACGCTGGCGACGTGCTTCGCCGTCATCGCTGCGGATCACCGCCAGCGCCTCGTTCAGCGCCACGGCCTGTGCAGGCGGCATACTGGTGCTGTAAATCAGGTGACGGGCGAACTGCAGCAGGTAATCTGCCACTTCATCACTGCACAGCACCGCCGCGCCGCTGAGACCAAAGGCTTTACCAAAGGTCACCACCAGCAGATCGGGTTTGATGCCCTGAGCGTCACAGCTGCCGCGCCCTTCACGCCCGCTGACGCCAATGCCGTGGGCGTCATCCACCATAAGCCAGCCGCCTGCCGCTTGCGTCACCGAGGCAATTTCCGCCAGCAGCGCGCTGTCGCCGTCCATGCTGAAAATACCTTCGGTCACTGCCAGCTGAAGGCCGTCCACGGGTTTTGCCAGCAGCGTTGCCAACTGTGCGCTGTCGTTGTGAGCAAACCGGCGAAGCTGAGCCGGACTGAGGCTGGCGGCCTCCAGCAGCGAGGCGTGACTGAGCCGGTCGGCGACAATGCGGTCCTCTTTACGCAGCAGCGCCGCGATGACCGCCTGATTCGCGGCAAAGCCTGAGATAAACAGCAGTGCGCGCGGGTAGCCCAGCCACTCAGCCAGCCGCTGTTCGAATTGCTGATGCGCTTCGCTGTAGCCGGTAACGTGCCCGGAGCCGCCGCTGCCGGTGCCGTAACGCTCGGCCCCCTGCTGCCAGGCGCTGACGATAGCAGGGTGCTGACTCAGGCCGAGATAATCGTTGCCGGAAAAATTGAGCCAGCGTTGCCCGTTCGCAACCCGCCAACGCCCCACTCCCTGAGTGACAGGCGAACGGGAGCGAAATGCATCCGCTGCCCGACGCTCGTTTAGTGCCTCTTCGATACGCTGCTGCCAGCTCATATCGCCGCCGCGTTGTAATACGTGTCGGTGTCCGGCGTCATCAGAGCCTGTTCCAGCTTCTGCTGCTGTTCGATATCGCCGCTCAGCACCGCCGTCTGCTGCGGGTTGATGCCAAGCTTGCGGAACAGCAGCAGGTCTTTATCTTCTTCCGGATTCGGAGTGGTCAACAGCTTGCAGCCGTAGAAGATCGAGTTCGCCCCGGCCATGAAGCACATCGCCTGGGTCTGCTCGTTCATCTTCTCGCGGCCCGCAGACAGGCGCACGTGCGAGGTCGGCATCATGATGCGCGCCACTGCAATAGTGCGAATAAAATCAAAGGAATCAACGTCTTCGTTGTTCTCCATCGGCGTACCTTTGACCTTCACCAGCATGTTGATCGGCACGCTTTCCGGCGGCGTCGGCAGGTTCGCCAACTGGAGCAGCAGCCCGGCGCGATCGGTCACCGTTTCGCCAAGGCCGACAATGCCGCCGGAGCAGACTTTGATGCCGGCATCGCGCACTTTACCGAGGGTGTCGAGACGCTCCTGATAGGTACGGGTGGTGATGATGTTGCCGTAGAACTCCGGCGAGGTATCAAGATTGTGATTGTAGTAATCGAGCCCCGCTTCGCCGAGGCGCTGCGCCTGCGAGTCGGAGAGCGTGCCGAGGGTCATGCAGGCTTCGAGCCCCATTTCCTTCACGCCTTTGACCATTTGTTCAAGGTAAGGCATATCGCGCTCGTTCGGGTTTTTCCACGCAGCGCCCATGCAGAAACGGGTCGACCCGGCGTTTTTTGCTTTACGCGCCGAATCCAGCACCTGCTCGACCTCCATCAGCCTTTCGGCCTCAAGCCCTGTTTTATAGCGCGCACTTTGCGGGCAGTATTTACAGTCTTCCGGGCAGGCACCGGTCTTAATCGACAGCAGCGTGCTGACCTGGACCTGGCGCGGGTCGAAGTGCTGACGGTGGATGGTCTGCGCTTCAAACAGCAGTTCCAGCAGGGGTTTATTAAACAGTTCAGTGACCTGCGACATTGTCCAATGAGTGTGGTGAGCCATGAGCATCTCCAAAAGGGGTTCAGTTGTTTCTCGGTTCGGTGTAGACTCGTAAACCTAAAACTTTTCAAAATGGTTTACAAGTTAATTATGACTCAAGACGATCTCCTCTTCGATCAACAACATATCTGGCACCCCTATACCTCAATGACTGCCCCACTCCCCATTTACCCGGTGGTCGCCGCACACGGCTGCGTGCTGGAGCTGGCGTCGGGTGAACAGCTTGTCGACGGCATGTCTTCCTGGTGGGCGGCAGTCCATGGCTACAACCACCCGCGTCTGAACGCGGCGATGACGCAGCAGATTTCACAGATGTCGCATGTGATGTTCGGCGGGATCACTCACCCGGCCGCCGTCGCCCTGTGCCGCAAGCTGGTCGCCATGACCCCAGACCCGCTGGAGTGCGTGTTTCTGGCCGATTCCGGCTCGGTGGCGGTAGAAGTGGCAATGAAAATGGCCTTGCAGTACTGGCATGCCAAAGGCGAGCCGCGCCAACGCTTTCTCACCTTCCGCAACGGCTATCACGGCGATACGTTTGGCGCGATGTCTGCCTGCGATCCGGACAACTCGATGCACAGCCTGTGGAAAGGCTACCTGCCGGAAAACCTGTTCGCACCCGCGCCGCAGAGCCGTTTTGACGGTGAGTGGGATGAGATGGACATCGTGCCTTTTGCCCGCCTGATGGCGGCGCACCGCAGTGAAATCGCCGCCGTTATCGTCGAGCCGATTGTGCAGGGCGCGGGCGGCATGCGGATGTATCATCCGGAGTGGCTGCGTCGTTTACGCAAAATGTGCGACCGCGAAGGCATCCTGCTGATCGCCGATGAGATTGCCACCGGCTTTGGCCGCACCGGCAAGCTGTTCGCCTGCGACCATGCAGGCATCGCCCCGGATATTATGTGTCTTGGCAAAGCGCTGACGGGCGGCACCATGACGCTGTCCGCCGCGCTCGCCACCCGGGACGTCGCAGAAACCATCAGCAACGGCGAAGCGGGCTGCTTTATGCATGGCCCGACCTTTATGGGCAACCCGCTGGCCTGCGCCGTGGCGGCAGAAAGCCTGGCACTGCTGGAAGAAGGCCACTGGCAGCAGCAGGTGGCAGACATTGAAACCCAACTGAAGCGGGAGCTGGCAGACGTTCGCGAATCAGAAAACGTAGCCGACGTGCGTATCCTTGGCGCAATCGGCGTGGTAGAAACGAAGAATCCCGTAAACATGGCCAGGCTACAAAAATTCTTTGTGGAGCATGGTGTCTGGATCCGTCCATTCGGCAAGCTTATCTACCTGATGCCGCCGTATATCATCACCCCGGCGCAGCTCACCCGCCTCACGGACGCGGTCAAAGCCGCTCTCAACGACAACACGCTTTTTATGGCCTGAGCTAAACTTCGTGATTATTCAACATGCTGAAGGGCAACCCGAATGAAACTGATCAGTCACGATTTTAAGGATGGCGACAAGCTGCCGCACCGTCAGGTGTTCAACGGTATGGGCTATGACGGCGACAACCTGTCGCCGCATCTTGCCTGGGATGAGGTGCCTTCCGGCACCAAAAGTTTTGTCGTCACCTGTTACGACCCCGATGCGCCGACCGGTTCCGGCTGGTGGCACTGGATTGTCGCTAACTTGCCGGCGGATACCCGCGTCTTACCGCAGGGTGCAGGCTCGGGCATTGCCGATCTGCCTGAGGGTGCAATTCAGACGCGTACCGATTTCGGCAAGGCGGGCTACGGCGGCGCGGCTCCGCCAAAGGGCGAAACCCATCGCTACATCTTTACGGTGCATGCGTTAGACGTGGCAAAAATCGAAGTGGATGAAGGGGCAAGCGGCGCAATGGTCGGTTTTAACGTCCATTTCCACAGCCTGGCAAGCGCTTCTCTGACGGCAATGTTCAGCTGACAGCCGATCCCCGGCCTGCCTGCGGGCAGGCTTTTTGCTTTTCTGCATTCTCTTTATACTTCAGCCTTTTCCGCTGGCTTTTGTTTCACATTCCTGTGACATACTATCGGGTAATACCGCAACAACGACACAGGAAGCGAATGATGAATAAGAAGGCTACCGGCCTGACGCCGGAACAAGCGCTGGAACAGCTCGATGCGCTTTACAATCAATCCGTCGCCGCCCTGCGTGAAGCGATTGGTCGCTACATTAATGAAGGCGTGCTGCCCACGCCCGAAGATCGCCTGAAAGGGCTGTTCGTTTACCCTTCCCTCTCCGTCTCCTGGGACGGTGAAGCGCACAGCGCCCTGAAAACCCGCGCCTGGGGCCGCTTTACTCACGCGGGTTGCTACACGACAACCATTACTCAGCCAACCCTGTTCCGTCCTTATCTGCTGGAGCAGCTCACCTCGCTGTATCAGGATTACGGCGCGCACATCACCGTGGAGCTGTCGCAGCACGAAATTCCTTACCCGTACGTGATTGACGGCTCAACGCTGACGCTGGATCGTTCCATGAGCGCCGGGCTGACGCGCCACTTCCCGACCACCGATCTGGCGCAGATTGGCGATGAAACCGCAGACGGCCTGTTCCACCCGACGGAGCTCTACCCCCTCTCGCACTTCGATGCCCGCCGCGTGGATTTCTCCCTCGCCCGCCTGCGTCACTACACCGGCACGCCGGTGGAACATTTCCAGCCGTTCGTCCTGTTCACCAACTACACCCGCTACGTGGATGAATTTGTCCGCTGGGGCTGCAGCCAGATTCTCGATCCGGACAGCCCATACGTCGCGCTTTCCTGCGCAGGCGGCGTGTGGATCACCGCCGATACCGAAGCGCCGGAGACAGCCATTTCCGATCTGGCATGGAAAAAGCACCAGATGCCCGCATGGCATTTGATCACCAAAGACGGCCAGGGGATCACGCTGATTAACATCGGCGTCGGCCCGGCGAACGCCAAAAACATCTGCGACCACCTTGCCGTGCTGCGCCCGGAAGTGTGGATGATGATCGGCCACTGCGGCGGCCTGCGCGAGAGCCAGACCATCGGTGACTACGTGCTGGCGCATGCGTATCTGCGTGACGATCATGTGCTGGATGCTGTTCTGCCACCGGACATTCCAATTCCAAGCATCGCCGAAGTGCAGCGCGCACTGTACGACGCCACCAAGCAAGTGAGCGGCATGCCAGGCGAGGAAGTTAAGCATCGCCTGCGCACCGGCACCGTCGTCACCACCGACGACCGTAACTGGGAGCTGCGCTATTCCGCCTCAGCCCTGCGCTTCAACCTCAGCCGCGCCGTCGCCATCGACATGGAAAGCGCCACCATCGCCGCTCAGGGCTACCGCTTCCGCGTACCTTACGGCACTTTGCTGTGCGTTTCCGATAAGCCGCTGCACGGCGAAATCAAGCTGCCCGGCCAGGCGAACCGTTTTTATGAAGGCGCAATTTCCGAGCACCTGCAGATTGGCATTCGCGCCATCGACCTGCTGCGTGCCGAAGGCGACAAGCTGCACTCCCGCAAGCTGCGCACCTTCAACGAACCGCCGTTCCGTTAATTTTCAGGATTAAGAAGAATGCAAATGACCTCCTCTCTTTCCGCGCTACGCGACTGGCTGAAGGCGCAAAATCTTGATGGCATGATCGTCCCGCGGGCCGATGCCTGGCAAAGCGAATACGCCGCCCCGCATGACAATAAGCTCGCCTGGGTTTCCGGTTTTACGGGTTCTGCGGGGGTTGCGCTGGTGCTGGCGGATCGCGCCCTGATTTTTGTCGATGGCCGTTACCAGGTGCAGGTGCGCAACGAAGTGGATCTTCAGGCGTGGGAAATCCACCACCTGCATAACGATCCGCTGGAGAAGCACCTCCCGGCGGGCAGTCGCATTGGTTTCGAACCGCTGCTGATGGTCAACAGCCAGTTTGCAACGCTGAACGCTTCTGGCACCGAACTGGTCGCGCTGGCAGAAGATCCGTTCACTGCAGTCTGGCACGATCGCCCTGCCGCGCCCTGCGGCGCAATCCGTGAAATGCCGCTTAATATCGCCGGTGAAAGCAGCGAGGCCAAACGCGCGCGTATTGCGACAAAGCTTGAGGCTAACGGCGCGGATTACCTCGCTATCACCCAGCCGGACAACATCGCATGGCTGCTGAACGTGCGCGGCGCGGATATCGCCACCAGCCCGGTGCCGCTGTCGTTTGTGCTGCTGAGCCGCTCGGGTGAAGTGGAGTGGTTTGTTGATGCCGCCAAGACAACGGGCCTGTCGCAGGCGCTGCTTGCCAGCCTGACGCTTTCACCGATGGAGCAGTTAGTGCCACGCACGCAGCAAATTGCCAACGGTAAGCGTATTCAGCTGGATGCCGACAGCGCACCAGTGGCCCTGCGTTTTGCCGTGGAGCAGCACGGCGGCGAAGTGCTGTGGAGCGCGGATCCGATCACCTTTATCAAAGCGACCAAAAATGACGCGGAGCTGGAAGGCTATCGCGACAGCCACCGTTTTGACGGCGCGGCTTGGGTGAATTTCCTCGCCTGGCTGGCGCACGAGGTGCCGGCGCGTATCGCCGCAGGCAATCCGCTAACCGAGCTGGAAGCACAGGCAAAACAGTTTGCCTTCCGTCAGCAGCAGGCCACCTTCATCGAGCCAAGCTTTGGCACCATTTCTGCCGCGGGCGCTAACGCTGCGATGTGCCATTATCATTCGAGCGAAGCCACTAACGCCGCCATCACCGCGGACAGCTTCTATCTGAATGATTCCGGCGGCCAGTACAGCAACGGCACCACCGATGCCACCCGTACGCTGGCATATGGCCCGCTCGATCCGCAGCGGAAACTGCACTACACCGCTGTACTGAAAGGATTTCTGTCGCTGATTACGCTGCAGTTTCCGTCCGGCAGCTTCGGTCATCAGTTGGATGCCTTCGCGCGTCGTGCCCTGTGGGAGCTGGGCGTCGATTTCGATCACGGCACCGGTCACGGCGTGGGCCACCAGTTGCTGATCCACGAAGCGCCGCACCGCATCGCCAAAAAGGTCAACCCGTGGCCGCTGGCGGCAGGCAACATCATCACCATCGAGCCGGGTTACTATCTGGAAGGTGAATACGGGATCCGCATCGAAAATCAGGTGGAAGTGGTGGAATCGCAGCCGGGCTTCTGCAAGTTTGCCTCACTGACGATGATCCCCATCGACCTGAGCCAGGTGGACATCAATCTGCTGAGCGAGCAGGAAAAGCAGTGGCTGGATGAGTATCACCAGCTGGTGCGTGAAACGCTGTCACCGCTGGTGGACAGCGATGCAAGGCCGTGGCTGTTCTCGGCTACGGCTCCTGTGCGGGTTCAGCTGGGATAAGTACTACATGGCGGGCGCAATGCCCGCCTTTTTGCGAGCAGCGCCGCAAACTTTCTGCACACTTCTGCACTTTCACAACTTCCTCTGAAGCACGCTTCCCGTTCTCAAACCAGGCGCTTTTCTGAAAAGTCCTCTTTATCCACACTTACTGTGCAGAATTGACGCTGTACAGATTTCAATCGAAAAAATCATGGAGTAGGATGTGTGGGTTATAAAAACGACGGACACGTTTGACGGCTGGTTCCTTAAATTACAGCAGAAAGAGAAAGCCTGCGTCACAGCATCGATGATTGTACTCGCAACGCGAGGACCCAATCTGGCAAGACCTCATGCAGACACTGTAAAAGCATCGCGTTTTTCAAACATGAAAGAATTGCGCGTTCAGTGTCGTGGCGATCCTTTACGAGCCTTTTATGCGTTCATCCCGGACCGCTCTGGCGTCATGCTTTGTGGCGGTAAAAAATCAGGAAATGAGCGGCAGTTTTACAGGGCCATGATCCGGACGGCTGATAATGAACTGGCGGGTTATCTGAAGAAGCACTTTTATATCGAAACGAGGTAAAAAATGGGACGAACTCTGGAGCAAATCCTGGTGGAGGAAGATCCGCTGATGATCGCTGAAGCGCGCAAACTGGCAGCAGAAATGCTGTTAGATATTGAGAAAGCAGAACATGCAAGACACAAAGAAGGCACTACCGTAGAAGCACCACTCAGACAAAATCATATCTCTCGCCGCTAATCTGACATTGCCGGGCGGACATCAGCCCGGCCAGCCTGATGAAGCCAAGATTTCCCGAACTTATCTCTTTAGTGCCATCCCGCGCAACAGTCACTTCTTTTATATAAGAGCATTCTTCTCAACTACACCCTTTCAAAGCTGCGCACGAAAATGAACAAAACGCAGGTGGAAATGGCTAACGCACTGGGCATCAAGCAGCCTACGGTTGCCGGAATGGAGAAGGAAGGAAAGGACATAAAGCTTTCGTCGCTCAAACGCTACGTAGAAGCTACGGGCTGCAAGCTGAACCTGGATATCGAACTGCCGGACGGTTCGCATTTTGGATTCAGGCTGTAGCGAATTCACAAAAGCAAAAAGCCTGCTCGTAAGCAGGCTTTTCTAAATTTGGCTCCTCTGACTGGACTCGAACCAGTGACATACGGATTAACAGTCCGCCGTTCTACCGACTGAACTACAGAGGAATCGGTTAACGGGGCGCATATTAGCGATGCGCCCCCGGCTTGTCAAAGCCTGTTTTTCACATTTTGACTCGTTTGCTGCTTTCTTCTCCAGAGCGGGTAAAAATCACTCCCAGGCCTGCTCGGCTTTCGCCGCATCGAACTGCGGCGGCGGCTTACGGAAGCGACCGGTGAGATAGGTCAGGTACAGAATACCAACAGCAGCCCACACCAGACCCAGCGTCAGCGAGGTCATTTCCAGGTTGATCCACAGCACGGCGACGGTTGCAGCGCCCATCAGCGGCAGGATCAAATAGTGCACCTTGTCCTTCCAGGTTTTGTTACGCCCTTCACGACGCCAGAAGTGGTTGAACACCGACAGGTTCACAAAGGTAAACGCCACCAGCGCACCGAAGTTAATCAGCGCCGTCGCGGTGACCAGGTCGAAGAACAGCGCGGAGAGCGCCACAACGCCAACCATCAGCACGTTCAGCGCCGGAGTACGCCATTTCGGGTGCACGTAGCCGAAGTATTTTTCCGGGAAGACGTTATCGCGGCCCATCACGTACAGCAGACGCGAAACGCTGGCATGAGACGCAAGTCCAGAAGCGAGGGTGTTCACGAACGTCGTACACAGGAAGATAGACTGGAACAGCTTCCCGCCCACGTAGAGCGCAATCTCCGGCAAGGCAGCGTCCGGATTCTTGAAGCGGCTGATGTCCGGGAAGAACAGCTGCATAAAGAAGGACGCCACGATAAAGATAATGCCGCCGTAGACCGCCGTCAGGAAGATGGCCTTCGGAATGGTGCGCGCCGCATCGGGCGTTTCTTCCGAAAGCGTTGTCACAGCATCAAAGCCCAGGAACGAGAAGCAGACGATCGTCGCCCCGGTGATTATTGGGATCAGGTGCGCGTTCTGGCTGATAAACGGCTGCAGCGTCCAGACGGTGCCGACGCCCTCGCCTTTGTGCAGCCCCTGCACCACGAGGAAAATAAACACCACCATGATGGCCACCTGCACCAGCACGAACAGGGTATTGAAGTTTGCTACCAGGTTGACGCTTTTCAGGTTCGCGGCGGTCAGAATGCAGACAAAACCCACCACCCAGATCCACGGCGCAACGCCGGGGAACAGCGCGGAGAGATAGATTTTCGCCAGCAGGACGTTAATCATCGGCAGGAACAGGTAATCGAGCAGCGATGACCAGCCGACCATAAAGCCAACGTGCGGACTGATTGCCTTCTGAGCGTAGGTATAAGCAGAACCCGCCTGCGGGAACTGGCGTACCAGCTTGCCGTAGCTGATGGCGGTGAACAGCACGCCCGCCAACGCCAGAAGATAGGAAGCCGGAACGTGGCCGTTGCTGATGCCGGATACGATACCAAAAGTGTCAAACACCGACATTGGCGTGAGATAGGCGAGCCCCATCACCACCACCTGCCAGAGTTTTAAAGATTTACGCAGCTGCGGTTTGCCCGCCTGCGAGGGGAGATCGAGAGATGAGTTAGTCGCCATGACGAAGCCCCCCCATGCGCGTGCGGGTTTGCGGTGAAATCATTGTGGTAGCAAACCTGCTCAGCCTGGGGGGAAGTCGTGAAGTAAGGGGTGTGAACGTCGGGCAATGACCTTGTGCTGGTCCGTCGTAATCAATGCGGCAGCGGCATTCGCCTTCGCCGTGCGGGTATTTGAACATCTGCATCATCTCATTTCCTCGTCATACAATCTGTCGTTTAACTGAAGGCCCGTTGTCGCCTGCGCTCCGTTACGCGACTTCGGAAAATGGCAGGTTGCCCTGCTAAAACGTCCGGTCTGGCTCCGCTCAGGCCGTATGATGCTGCTTCTTTTTTTTGATTGCCGGGGGCGCGTTGCTTGCCCGGTCTACAACAGTACGGTAGGCCCGGTAAGCGAAGCGCCACCGGGCAACATCGCAATTACGCGTTTTTCAGCATCCACTCAATTTCAGTTTCTGTGATCAAACGCTCGAACTGAATTAACTCATCGTTCTTACAGGCGTGGTAGACGTGGCTGAAACGCTCGCCCAGCAGCTCGCGCAGGTGGTCGTTCTGAGTGAATTCCCACAGCGCATCGCTCTGGCGAATAGGGAACGGCAGCCCTTCCTGCTCCAGACCATTTCCTTCCACTTCTTCCTGCAGCGGCAGATCGTTATCCAGACCGTGCAGAATGCCCGCGAGGATTGACGCCATCACCAGATAAGGGTTGGCATCAGCACCCGCTACGCGGTACTCGACACGGTGGTTGTCACGATCGCCACAAGGGATACGCAGCGCGACGGTACGGTTGTTATGCCCCCATGAAGCCTGCGTTGGCACATACATACCCGGCTGGAAACGACGGTAGGAGTTTACGTTAGGGGCTAACAGTGCCATAGAAGCGGGCATTAAATCTATCATTCCCGCCAGCGCGCGCTTCAGGATGGCGGAATCTTCGCCATCGGCGTCGGCCAGCACGTTTTCGCCTTTGCTGTTCAGGATGCTGATGTGGATGTGCATCCCGCTCCCGGCGTGCTCTTCATATGGCTTCGCCATAAAGGTGGCGTGCATCTTGTGCTTTTCCGCAACGGTGCGAACCAGGCGCTTGAGCGCCAGCGCATCGTCGCAGGCATCCAGCACGTTATCGGTATGGTGCAGGTTGATTTCAAACTGGCCCGGTGAGGCTTCCGCCACGGCGCCGTCGGCCGGGATCAGCTGCAGGCGCGCCAGGTCGTCAATATCTTCCAGCACGGCGGCAAAATGATTCAGGTTATCAACGGAGTAAACCTGGCTCTGGGTATTACGATTATCGGTGCCCGGGGCGCAGGGCGGCTGCAGGTAACCTTCGTTATCACGCTGACGGTCCAGTAAATAGAACTCCAGCTCTACCGCTACCACGGGGAACAGGCCGCGCTGGCGCAGCTGCTGCCAGAGTCGGTTCAGCACGTTCCGCGGCTCAACGTCAAAGGGAGCGCCATCTTCATCCAGCATGGTCAGCTGCACCTGACCGATATATTCCGGGTCTGCCGCTGATGGGGTTAAGGTCCCCAGCACCGGAATGCAGTTGCGATCGGGCTCGCCAAGCTCCTGCCCTAAGCCGCCTTCTTCTACTACGTTGCCAAGAATATCCATCGCAAATACGGAGGCCGGGAAGTAGCAGCCCTTCTCTATCTTGGGCAGGCTGGAAACCGGGATACGTTTTCCGCGGAAGCAGCCGTTCAGGTCGGTCAGCAGCACGTCAACGTACTGGGTATTCGGGTAGCGCTCGAGGTAGCTCTTTACTTCGCGCGCAAACGCGCTACTTCGTCTCTCTTCAGAATGCTGAACAAAATTCTCAACTTCTACGATATTGGTTTCCATGATTCACCGCCGTTGCTTTGAATGCCGGTCACTGATTCAGACCGTTAAATATAATGTCCACTTTTCGACAATGATACCAATCCAAATGTTTGTCAAATGTTAAATTGAGTTTGCAAAGAGGTTATACCGCTGCTAGATTGAGAAAATATTGAACGGAACAGAGCCACATGGAAGTTTTTGGCAATAATTTAGTCCAGACTGTGAGGTTGATCATGGGCAATATATTTGACAAACCGGTTATCGGTGTTGTGATGTGCAGAAACAGGCTTAAGGGTCACCAGACCCAGACATTGCAAGAAAAGTACCTGAATGCCGTATTAAACGCTGGAGGTTTGCCAATCGCCCTGCCGCACGCGCTGGCAGAGCCGGAATTGCTGAACGCTCTGCTTCCTAAACTCGACGGTATTTTCCTGCCGGGCAGCCCCAGCAACGTGCAGCCGCACCTCTATGGTGAAAACGGCGATGAGCCTGACGCCGATCCCGGGCGTGATGAATTGAGCATGGCGCTGATTGCAGCCTCGCTTGAAAGGCGCATTCCCATTTTCGCCATCTGCCGGGGTTTGCAGGAACTGGTTGTCGCCACAGGCGGGACTCTGTATCGTCGCCTGTGCGATCAGCCTCAGTTCCTGGAACACCGTGAAGATCCGGAACTCCCGGTGGAGCAGCAATATGCGCCATCTCATGAAGTCCAGGTTCAACAGGGAGGATTGCTTTCGACATTAATACCGGGTTGCAACACGTTTTGGGTGAACTCATTACACGGACAAGGCGCGAAAACGCTGGGCCCTTCACTGCGCGTAGAAGCCCGCTCGCAGGATGGCCTGGTGGAAGCCGCCAGCGTTCACGATCACCCGTTCGCCCTCGGCGTGCAGTGGCATCCGGAATGGAACAGTAGCGAATACGCACTTTCGCGTATGTTGCTGGAAGGTTTTATCACCGCCTGTCAGAACCACCTCGCTGAAAAGCAGCGACTCTGACCCCTACTGTTAAGGAAATACCAATATGAGCGATGACGGCCTGGCGCCGGGTAAACGTTTGTCAGAGATCCGCCAGCAACTGGGTCTTTCTCAACGTCGTGCCGCCGAACTGTCTGGATTAACGCATAGCGCCATCAGCACCATAGAACAGGACAAAGTCAGTCCTGCCATCAGTACGCTGCAAAAGCTGCTGAAAGTCTACGGGCTGTCGCTCTCCGAGTTCTTCGCGGAACCGGAAAAACCTGACGAGCCGCAGGTGGTTATCAATCAGGATGACCTGATTGAGATCGGCAGTCAGGGTGTATCAATGAAGTTGGTTCACAACGGAAATCCGAACCGTACGCTGGCAATGATCTTCGAGACTTACCAACCCGGCACAACGACCGGAGAGCGGATCAAACACCAGGGTGAGGAGATCGGCACGATACTGGAAGGTGACGTGATTCTGACCATCAACGGCCAGGATTATCACCTCGTTGCAGGGCAGAGTTATGCCATCAACACCGGCATACCACACAGCTTCAGCAACACCTCGGCAGGCATCTGCCGCATCATCAGTGCCCATACCCCCACCACGTTCTGATTTCCTTCTGGCCTGAGTTTCTCAGGCCACCTTAAAGACGATGCTTTTTTAACAGGATTCATTTCCTGGGGCATTTTGCAGCCTGAATTCATCGGCGGCAGCGTTTAACTGAGTGATTAAGAAGGAATCATCATGAACTTTCAGCATCTGAGTTACTGGCAGGATAAGGCAAATCAGGCGCAGCCAGAGACGCGTCTGTTTATTAACGGCGAATACTGTCAGGCGCAGGACGGCAGCACCTTTGAGATTGTCGATCCGGCGGCACAGCGCGCGCTGGCGCAGGTGGCTCGCGGTAAAAAAGCCGATGTGGATCATGCCGTACGCGGCGCCCGCGACGTATTTGAAAGCGGCGACTGGTCACAGGCCTCCCCTGCCAAACGTAAAGCCGTACTGAACAGGCTGGCGGATTTGATGGAGCAGCATCACGAGGAGCTGGCATTGCTGGAAACGCTTGATACCGGCAAACCCATTCGCCATAGCCTGCGTGATGATATTCCCGGCGCGACCCGCGCTATCCGCTGGTACGCCGAAGCGATTGACAAAGTGTATGGCGAAGTCGCCACCACCGGCGTGAACGACCTGGCGATGATCGTCCGTGAGCCGATTGGCGTGGTGGCTGCCGTCGTGCCGTGGAACTTCCCACTGCTGCTGGCCTGCTGGAAGCTTGGCCCGGCGCTGGCGGCGGGCAACAGCGTGATCCTCAAACCTTCTGAAAAATCACCGTTAACCGCCATTCGCCTGGCGGGGCTGGCGAAAGAAGCGGGCCTGCCGGACGGCGTGTTCAGCGTCATTCCAGGCTTTGGCCATGAAGCGGGTCAGGCGCTTTCGCAGCATCCGGACGTTGACGCGATCGCCTTCACCGGCTCCACGCGTACCGGGAAGCAGCTGCTGAAAGATGCGGGCGACAGCAACATGAAGCGCGTCTGGCTGGAAGCGGGCGGCAAGAGCGCCAACATCGTTTTCGCCGACTGTCCGAATCTGCAACAAGCTGCCGCAACCACCGCCGCAGGCATTTTCTACAACCAGGGCCAGGTGTGCATCGCCGGCACGCGTCTGCTGCTGGAAGAGAGCATCGCCGATGAGTTTATCGCGCTGCTGAAAGAGCAGGCCAAAAACTGGCAGCCGGGCAATCCGCTCGATCCGGAGACCACCATGGGCACGCTGATTGACAGCGCTCATGCCGACAGCGTGCACAGCTTTATCCGTGACGGCGAAACCCAGGGCAAGCTGGCCCTCGACGGCCGCGACGGCAAGCACCCGGCGGCCATCGGCCCGACCATTTTTGTTGATACCACGCCCAATGCCCGCGTGGGCCGCGAAGAGATCTTCGGACCGGTGCTGGTCGTTACCCGTTTCAGTTCGGAAGCCCAGGCGCTGGAGCTGGCGAACGACAGCGAATACGGCCTGGGCGCCGCCGTGTGGACGCGCGATCTCTCCCGCGCTCACCGCATGAGCCGCCGCCTGAAAGCAGGTTCCGTCTTCGTCAATAACTACAACGACGGCGACATGACCGTGCCGTTTGGCGGCTACAAGCAGAGCGGCAACGGACGCGACAAGTCCCTGCACGCACTGGAAAAATTTAGCGAACTGAAAACTATCTGGATTGCCCTGGAGCCTTAATCATGACTGAACATACCACCAGCTATTACGCCGCGAGCGCGAACCAGTATGAACCCTTCCCGGAGCTGAACGAATCGTTGACCTGCGACGTGTGCGTGGTCGGCGGCGGCTACACCGGGCTTTCCTCCGCGCTGCATCTGTCTGAAATGGGCTATGACGTAGTGCTGCTGGAATCGGCGCGCATCGGTTTTGGCGCCAGCGGCCGCAACGGCGGGCAGCTGGTTAACTCCTACAGCCGCGACATCGACGTTATCGAACGCAGCTACGGCCCCGAAGCGGCAAAACAGCTCGGCGGCATGATGTTTGAAGGCGCGGAGATTATCCGCGAGCGGATCAAGCGTTATCAGATTGACTGCGACTATCGTCCGGGCGGCCTGTTCGTGGCAATGAACCACAAACAGCTGGAAAAACTGGAAGAGCAGAAAGCCAACTGGGAGCGTTACGGTAACACTCAGCTTGAGCTGCTGGATGCCAACGCGCTGAAGCGTGAAGTGAACAGCGATCGCTACGTCGGCGCCCTGCTCGACCACAGCGGCGGCCATATTCATCCGCTGAATCTGGCAATTGGTGAAGCGAACGCAATTCGTCTGAACGGCGGCCGCGTGTTTGAGCAATCGCCGGTTACCAACATTCAGCACACCAGCCCGGCGGTGGTGAGCACCGCCAAAGGCCAAGTCACGGCGAAGTATGTGATTGTGGCGGGAAATGCCTATCTCGGTAATAAGCTCGAGCCGGATCTGGCGAAGCGCAGCATGCCGTGCGGAACGCAGGTGTTAACCACCGAGCCGCTGGGTGAAGACGTTGCCCGTTCGCTTATTCCGAACAACTACTGCGTGGAAGACTGTAACTATCTGCTGGATTACTACCGTCTGACCGCCGACAACCGCCTGCTGTACGGCGGCGGCGTGGTGTATGGCGCACGTGACCCGGCGGATATTGAGCGTCTGGTGATGCCAAACCTGCTGAAGACCTTCCCGCAGTTGAAAGGCGTGAAAATTGACTACAGCTGGACCGGCAACTTCCTGCTGACGCTCTCTCGCCTGCCGCAGGTTGGCCGTCTGGAAAACAATATTTACTACAGCCAGGGTTGCAGCGGGCACGGCGTCACTTATACCCATCTGGCGGGTCGTCTGATTGCCGAGCTGCTGCGCGGGGATGCCGAACGCTTCAATGCCTTTGCTAATCTGCCGCACTATCCGTTCCCGGGCGGCCGCACGTTCCGTATTCCTTTCACGGCTATGGGAGCCGCGTACTACAGCCTTCGCGATCGCCTTGGGGTGTAATGAGCTCTGGTGTTTTGCCCGACGCACAAGGGAGATCCCCCCTTGTGCGTTTTTTTTCATGCCCGGCGGCGCTCAGCTTGCCAGGCCTGGAATCCATTGGGCTTCGTAGACCTGTGTAAGGCGCAGCCGCCACCAGGCATTTTTATTCCTGCCTGATTCGCGGATACTTCCATAACCAGCGCCCGCTGACCATTCGCCAGTAGAATGCTGCGCCGCGCACGGCCCAGTCGAGGAACATGCCGAGCCAGACGCCGACTACGCCCATGCCAAGCACAATACCCAGCAGATAGCCGACCACCACACGTGCGCCCCACATGCTGAACATGGAAACCCACATCGCAAAGCGTGCGTCACGCGCGCCCTTCAAACCGGCCGGGAGAACCCAGGAAGCCGACCAGATGGGCATAAACGCCGCGTTGAGCCACAGCAGTTCTTTCACCACGGCTTTTACGTCTGCCTCGTGGGTATAGAACGAAGCGAACAGTCCGGCAAAGGGTGCTGTACCCCAGGCAATCGCCGTCAGCACGATAGTCGACATCCAGAACACGTGGCGGAGCTGCTTCTCGGCCTGGCCGATTTGCCCTTTGCCGAGGCGCTTGCCGGTGATAATGGTGGATGCCGATCCCAGCGCGTTCCCCGGCAGGTTAATCAGAGACGCTACCGAGAAGGCGATGAAGTTCCCGGCGATGACGTCCGTTCCCATCCCGGCAACAAACATCTGCGTCAGCAGCTTGCCGCTGTTAAACAGCACGGATTCAATGCTCGCCGGGATCCCAATCCCCATCACTTCCCAGATGATGGCGAAGTTAAGCGGCTTGATGTAGCTCTTCAACGGAATGCGCAGCGCGGGGTTAAAGCCCACAGCGAGCACGGCAACAATCGCCACCGCGCCGATATAGCGGGAAATGGTCAAGCCCAGACCCGCGCCAACGAAACCGAGTCCGTCCCAGGAAAAAACGCCGTAAATCAGGATGCTGCTGATAATAATATTGAGGATGTTCATTCCGCCGTTAATCAGCAGCGGAATTTTGGTGTTCCCGGCACCGCGCAGCGCGCCGCTGCCGATGAGCGCAATAGCCGCCGCCGGGTAGCTCAATACCGTCAGTTCGAGGTAGGTCAGCGCAAGCTCTTTGACGTGCTCCGTAGCAGCACCTGCGACTACCTCGATGATTTCTCGTCCGAACAGATGAATAACCGCCGCGAGAATAATCGAGAACAGGGTCATGATGACCAGCGACTGGCGCGCTGCCGCCCTCGCCTGTTTTCGGTTTCGCCGCCCGAGACTGAAGGCCACAACGACCGTGGTCCCGAGATCGATGGCGGCAAAAAACGCCATAATCACCATGTTGAAACTGTCGGCAAGGCCCACGCCCGCCATGGCATCCGCACCCAGCCAGCTGACGAGGAAGGTGCTGAGCACGCCCATCAGCAGAACGCAGGTATTTTCCAGAAAGATAGGCACGGCAAGTGGGGTGATTTCACGCCAGAACAGAACACGGTAAGTTTTACGGTTTTTGTACCAGGTGGTGCGGGTGACGGCCTGGCGAACTGCGGCAGAGACGTTCAAAGGGTGCCTTAGAGAGAAAGTTGAAACCTCGTTTTAAATGATGAGGGAGAAACGCCGATCCTGCAATGTCGTTTTGACGTAAAATTGTGGGTAAATACAACAAATTGTTGACGGAAACGACAGTCGTGCCGAAAGAGGCGCTTTGCCGTTTGACAAAAGTTTTTTCGCCGCTAAGATAAGCCTCCTACACGATTCCTCTGTAGTTCAGTCGGTAGAACGGCGGACTGTTAATCCGTATGTCACTGGTTCGAGTCCAGTCAGAGGAGCCAATTTAAGGGAAGCAGACGTTCACTGATGTCTGCTTTCTGCGTTTCTATCAGTTAGTTATCTCTTCTTTCACGTTCACCCTCGTTCACTAAAAACCACTCGAAGCCATACCCATTTGCTGGTAAAAATGTTGGTAATGGTAGTTCGATTGCGCTTTTACCAACAAACGGGGGATGTCGTCATGCCACTTACTGATACTAAAGTAAAAAACGCCAAGCCCCTCGATAAGGAATACAAGCTGACTGATGGCTTCGGTATGTTCCTTCGCATTACCCCTAAAGGTTCGAAATACTGGCAAATGGCTTACCGCTTCGAAGGGAAGCAAAAACTTTTCTCTATCGGTGTTTACCCTGCTGTTTCACTTGCTGATGCAAGACAACGCCGTGATGAAGCTAAAAGACTTCTTGCTCAAGGCACTGATCCTAACGCCAAGAAACAGGCCGAAGTTAAAGAACTAAAGGCCAAGCGTGATAAGACACGCACCTTCACTGTGGTGGCAAAAGCTTGGTTTGCCACGAAAACAAAATGGTCAAAAGATTATGGTGATTCCGTATGGAAGCGCCTTGAAACCTATGTCTTTCCGGCGATTGGAGATAAAGATGTTGCCGAACTGGATACGGGTGACCTGCTGGCTCCGGTGAAAAAGGTTGAGGCACTTGGTTATCTTGAAGTTGCCATGCGCATTCAACAATACATTACGGCGATCCTGCGTCATGCTGTTCAGCAAAAACTGATACGCCATAATCCCGCCTATGATATGGAAGGTGCTGTTCAGAAACCACAGACTGAACACCGCCCGGCACTGGAGCTGGAAGAAATCCCTCAACTACTGAAAAAAATTAGCGAATACAAAGGCCGCAGGTTAACCATACTGGCTATTCAGCTCAATCTGATGATTTTCATTCGTTCCAGTGAGCTTCGTTTCGCTCGCTGGTCTGAAATTGATTTCAAAAGTAAGTTATGGGTGATACCTGAACAGCGGGAAGCGATTGAAAACGTCAAACATTCCACTCGTGGGGCCAAAATGAAGCGTAAGCACTTTGTTCCCCTTTGTAAACAAGCCATGAGGATACTGAAAGAGATCCGACAACTGACTTATGAAGAAGGTCATGATGATGGATTAATCTTTACTGGCTGTTATGACTCGTTTAAACCCATGAGCGAAAACACCATCAACAAAGCCCTTCGCAATATGGGCTATGACACGAAGCAGGACATCTGTGGACATGGTTTCCGCACGCTGGCCTGTAGTGCCTTAATTGAGTCAGGTTTGTGGTCAGAAGACGCTGTAGAGCTTCAGATGAGCCATAAGGAAAGTAACAGCGTCCGTGCTGCTTATACCCACAAGGCCAAGCATCTTGACCAGCGCCGCCTGATGCTCCAGTGGTGGGCTGATTATCTGGATGCGAACAGCAATGATATGGTCAGACCGTTTGAGTTTGCTCAGAAACGATAGACCCCATAGTCAACAATGGTGAGTCTGTTATTTTATTTATAAGACCACTAACGCTTATAGAAAACATGCTACATATATTATAAATATATACGTGGCATGTTTTTATTTGTTATTCTAAAATAAATAGGAAATAAAATTGGGGATGATATTTTTATAAACATATAAAATATATTGGAAATTATTATTGAGAAGAGCAATCCCTCCCCCTGATGCCAGAAAATGTCCCGCAACAGAAAAAGGAATCCAAAGTTTAACAAACCTAACTGTCTCATCAAAGTTCCTATTTTTAGTAAAACCAAAGCAGAAGTGGATTAAACTGGCAAATAAAAGTGACATGCCAACATACGCCGTAGCTTCAAAAAGCAAAGTATTTAAACCGGTTAGGTATTCGTAACTGATATTAAATAATTGAACATTATCAATAATCCTTGAATAAAAGTCAGCAAACATATATTTCCCATAAATAGCAGAATAAATGGCACTGATTACGAATACAACCATTAAAGCAGTAATCGGTATATATACAAGTCCATAAACAGCATTATGACCTTTTTGTTGTATGTTTTTAAATACACCAACGCTACAAATTATTATGGCGCAAAAAGAGAACGTAGGTAGAAATGTCACGAAGAAACGGGGAAACAAAGGAAATGCGACTAATAATGCAATAACTATAATATTGGACAATTGTTTGAAATCAGAGGCTTCTTTTATAGCTAAAGAATTAATAACAACTTGATTATTATTACCAATTATATCAGGACTGTTAACTCTTGTGTTTTTAATGCTGTTAACCCTAAGGGACTTAATAGTTAGTGTTAAGCTGACGGTGATAGCAATAATAGAACCTAAAGAAAATAAACTATCAAACATGATTGTCTTCCTTCACGAAATTGGGAAGAGAATTTTACCTTTAACGCTCTGATTTTTCAATTTAAATAAAAAAACGCCCAAAAAAAAGCTCATGGGATGATGTTCTACGCGGTAGCAGTTTGTTAGCCTACAGATCATGAACTATAAAATATATAGCCCCAAACTTGCTAAAAAGCTAAGAAAAAAGGAAAATGAACTGAATAAAAAATGGACAATATGTAATATAAAAGAAAGAGCCTTTAGGCCCTTTCTTTTTCCCGCTAAGGGAACTCTCCATTGGAGAGAATACATATCCCCACACTTGGGCAACGCAATCAGCCCATTGGGCTGTAAACAACTCCCCATATATGGGGCAATCAGACACTTCAAATGAAGTGAATATTCGCAAGGAACACTTATTAAATATAATATTAAATATCAACTGTCAAATTTATTTCTCTAAAACTTTCAGATTTAAAAACAATAAATAATTATATAGCACAACTATGAACAACACACTACAACATAAAATGCATTGTTCATAGTGGCCCGTATAATATTCAACGCAACTCTTCGTCTTCGCACATTGGCAATGAGTCAATGGCGGAAATTTTCTTTAGTTGAGCCAAGTAATCAGGATTATTATCAACCAACCAATTTAATACGGCATAATTTGATAGTAATTTCTTGATGTGACCAATAATCACTGCCAACTTTAAATTATTCGTACCATATATATTTTCGAGTTGCTTAGTCTCCATTTCCATTGCGGCCATTTCGCGTTCCATTCTGGCAAAGTTTTTTGCTATGTCTTGTTGCTTGAGCTTAGAATCTTTCGGGTTTATTAACATATCATCGGTAGTATAATGTAATAATGATAGAGCAAATTTACGGCTGAAATTATTTATACTCATCATCGTGGATACCGCTTCCAACTGTCTTTCTGGTTTCATTTTACGTAAAATAGAGAATATTGCTTGAGGAACATGCTGATTTGTTAATAAAGCGGTAGTTTCCGGGCTAATCCCATCAAGTAATCTGAACTTTGCCCTGAGTGTATCTACTGATATATTAAGGGATTGACTAATTTTTTCTTCTGAAACACCAGCATCCACAGCCTGCAATATCATACGATACTCCTGAATAACAGGTAGTCGATTTACATACTTGTTATAGCTGTAAGATTCTTCATCCTCTGAAATTAAACAAGGTATAGTAGATAGCCCAATGTCCTTTGATGCTTCAACTCTTAAATGACCATCAAGTATGATCTTTTCTGACAGTTTATTAATATAGATAACTATGGGTTCTATGATACCTACTGTTTTCACCGTTGAAAGTATCTGAAGATATTTAACGCTCGATTTAACATTAATTGGTAAATCTTTTCCATATATCAAATCGGAAACATTCATATTGAAAAATTTATTTCCGAAGTTAGGCTTATTCATTTTCAAGTCCTCGTTCAGGATCAACGTTATCCAGAATAAATGCTGGGACAGAATTTAAACTCTCAACAGACAAAAGACCGGAAAACTCTCTATTTTGCAGTAAATTAATCATTATCTCCTTAACGACCATTAAACTAGATATTGTAAACTCGGATCTTGTATGGATAACTTTATGTCTTTTAAGATTTTCTTGATAAAGTTCCTTTAATTCTTCAGACGTAATCCGTTTCCTTTTTGCGCCCTGTACGAAAGCATTATTATTACTTCCCTTACCTGATGTTTCCCTTTGTGCTAAGATTCTTTTAATCGCAGCTATTTGCTTGGAGTTAAGTTCACCAGAATTGAAACCTTCTAAAAGAAGATTTTGTATGTCAATCCCTTTAGCTCTTGATATTTCCACAGCCAGATATATAGGTATTCTTCCAGACTCAACAGCAGCAAGCAATTTATCTTCACCATTTTCTTTCAATGACACAATAGAACTTACCCAAGTTCTAGAACGACCAATTTTATTAGCGACCTCTAGCTCAGTAAAGCCTTTATTTTTCAGCTCTATGATACTATTGAGAAGTTCAGTAGAACGTGGTTTTCTTCGTGCAATGTTCTCAGCGAGGCTCATGATATGACCATCTTCATGATCAACAGATTTTATAATTGCTGGTATTTGTTTTTCACCTAATATTTCATAAGCTTCAATCCGCCCTTGCCCACAAATCAAATCGTACAGGTATCTCTCACTGGGGGAGTCAGATAACCTTATTGTAATTGGTTTTTTTAAACCTATGTTTTTTATGCTTTCAACAAGTTCATTATGGATAGATTTACTTCTGGAACGTGGATTCACAATCCTAATTGCAGAGATATCTATAAGCTTTATTTCTTCATGTTCTCTCATCGGTAGATTCCTCTTAAAAAATATCACGTTTAAGGATCTGCAAAAAAGGTATCAAGTCATCATATCGATAAAACTCTAACTGATAGGGATTAAACCCTTCAAAAACAAACTGAGTATCCAACAACTCTATTGATGGAAATATATAATAATCTTTTGTGTTCACATTTTGACTATCAAGTCTAACAACGATACAAATATCATAATTGAACTTACGTTCAAACCGAATTCTCCAGCGCTTTCTTGTGTTATTCATAAAACAGCGAGAGATAACTACAGACATTTTAACTTCATCATTAATAGTAAATAGTTTAGACTCCCCATCATAATCAACATAACAACCTTGTTCTGTAATATCAAAAATGAGTTTTTCAACTAAGCTATGATACTTTTCCCTAAGCAAGGAATTAATTCGCAAATAGTCATAATCATGCTTTGGTCTATAGTCAATTAATTTATAAGCCTGTAATAGACCACCAAAACGTTTCCTATACACAGATGAGGATGGTGTATCATCATCTTCATCTATAATTATGCCAGATAGTTTCCCTTTGTTTTTAAAAAGCTCGGAGAGTTTAGCAAGTAGATCATCATTACTAAGATGAATACTTCTATTACTAATAATAGTCTGCGCTTGTAAAAATAACTCAGGAGAAATAATAGCTTCAAAAGCATTTTCGCACCTTATCCATTCATGCTTGGGGTTCCGGGTAGAGCGTTGGCTTAATCGACATGATGTACGGTTATAGACATTATGACCAATATATTTTTCGTTAGTTAAAATCTCGTGGATCTTTCCTCTGGTCCATTTACTGCCATGCTCTGCAGAAATCCCTCTTCTATTCAACTCAGAGGCAATAACCCTCTCTGGCTTAAAGTTATTCACGAATTGATCGTATATCCATCCAACCGTTATGACTTCATCTTCCGGCCCTAATACTAAAATTATTCGATCAGTCTGGATGCTTTTCCACTCTCTATATTTAAGTATCCCTTTATGTTTATGGTTTTCATCTATCAACATTCTTCGTAAACCATATCCAGCAGGCCCGCCTTGGTGATATCCACGACCAGCCAGATTAGCTTGTCCAAGAAAGACTTTTTGTGATAAGTCCCGACTTAAAGAAGAAGCTTTTTTTCGATCTATGAATAATTGAAAATCAGCATAATCACTATTACCTTCAATAATAGGGTTTGCACAATATATGATGCCAACACCATGCATTTGAAGTTGATGGGTATAATATCCAAATTGATCTATACTCTGAAATCGCCCAAAGCGGCTTATGTCATAAACTAAAACTGCTTTAATATTTATTTTCCCTTCAACCACATCATCTATTAACTGTTGAAATGCCTGTCTTCGGTTTGCCGTAACCCCACTTTTTCCAGAGTCATCATATGTATGAATGATATTCATCCTATGTTCTGACGCGAATTTACTTATGAATTGAGATTGATTGAATATTGAATACTGCTGATGGTCTGTAGACATTCTCAAATATTGCGCAACATTAATTGCATCCATAAAAACACCCAATCTCCAATAAAATAAAGCTTGTGGTGTTATTAACGGATAAAACACTTAAAATCACACATCCATCTACCACAATCCTTAAGTCAAACTACACCATTACAGATGTTAATTTTTTTGATCTCCATCTCAAAATTGAAAAAATACGATCATGGTTCAATAAAACATAATGCACGAAAATATTTACCGATCTCTGAAATTCATTATATTTTTTAGAGAGTTATTAAATAACTTCGCTGAAATGACATTGCATATGAAAAAGGGCTTTCGGCCCTTCATTCTTTCCTTTATAGGAAACTACCCATTCCACTATTTAGTTGGCAGAGCAAAAATGGACAGGAGAGCTATTTGAACCATAGTTTGTAAAGCCACCGCTGCACTGATACCCCAGTGCAGTAAAATTACCCGATGAGGTTCCCGTTCCTCCACCGGGCCTGATACTTCCAAGATCTTTTGGATAGCTTCCGCCGCAAGCCTCATAACACATTGCAACAGATGCACCACTAGCCGCTGTCCATTTTCCATTAACACAGGAAAGCAAAGCACCAGCACTATTTTTACCCTGCAGGCCAGCAGGAGAACAGGAAGCCCCGGCAGTTGCGGTTCCACTTATTTGTAAGAACTCCCCGGCTGTCATTCTTCCAGTCGAGGCAACAGTCACCCCCTTTACCTGACCAGAAGATATAATGTTGCCAGAAGCGGTAATAGTGCTCTTGGCGGTTACGGCTCCAGTTAAGGTGCTGGCTCCGGCAACAGATAATGTAGACGCAAAACTGGCCGCACCTTTAAGCGTACTGGTTCCGGCTACTGTTAAAGCGTTATTTGCATTGACAGCACCTGTTAACGTTGTCACTCCGGCGACGTTCAACGTTGATCCCAAAGCAGCAGCACCTTTGAGGCTACTTATACCAGCGACTGTTAATGTATTACTGGCGTTTACTGCCCCTGTTAATGTTGTCGCACCAGCGACATTTAATGCAGAACCTAACGTTGCCGCCCCCTTCAGATTACTTGTCCCTGCAACTGCCAGAGTATTGCTGGCTGCCAGCGGACCAGTGAGAGTGGTGGCCCCTCCGACATTCAGGGTAGTGCCAACTGTGGCTGCCCCGTTAGTTTTTAATACACCTGTCGTTGTGGTGCCTGCCGCCGTTATATTCTGTGCATTATAAACACTCTGACCGCCCATATTTAAATCACCTGTCATAGGGAGTGTTCCGTCTCTGCGAAGATAAACCGAATAAAGTGAGCTGTTAAATCCAACCCTGAATGCCAGCAGCCCTTCACTGGTTATATTATTATATGCAGTTGATGGTTCACTCCATTGCCCCTGAAAACCCGCAACAGAACTTGCTGTTCGCGTCATACCACTGTCGATACCTGCTGTTTGCATGGCTTTCCCTAACAGGTCATAACGGATTTTTCCACCTTCACTCCACGCAGAAGACGTTGTAATAAGTCCATTGATAACATAGTTAGGCGCAGTCCCGTTTCGTTTTAATAATATCTTATAAGGTGATTTATAGATATTCATCCCATTGAATGTATCAGGCAAAAGACTTTCATTTACCAAGGTAGCATACGTAATTTCACAGCCTGTCGCATTACATGTTCTTGGTCCCGGATCGCTGGACTGATTTGAACTGGCGGTCAGTGTTGATATCTTATCGTAGCGCAAACTGATATATCCATTAACAGCCTGCCCTATCTGATTTATCTGTTGCCCGGCTGTTTTAGCAGTAAAATCATCTTGCTCATTTTTCATATCCTGAAATTTTACAAATGTGATCATTGAGCCTACACCAAGAACCAAAATAAGTTCTAATAGAGAAAACCCCTTTTTATTTGATTTACCCATTTTCATTTCCTTTTGTATTACACATCACTATCAATTAACAAAAACACAGAAATAATCAAGATATCTTAAAGAGGTTTTATTACGGGGTATTAAATACATTGAATGGAAAAGAACTAAATATTAACGCATTGTATTATTAGTTTTAATATCAGCATAAAGAGTCAAGTTGCTTCCTTTCCTTTTTTAGAAAATCATTCCTGCCTCCCCACCATATCCTCAAGAAATCTTTTACCTTTTAGCCTGAATCTTGCTTTATCTTCAGCACTAAGATTCGAAGACTGTAATATCATCCCTAATATGAATTCTTTATCGACTTCTTCTACTTTACAGCCCACTGCTTTAGCTACTTCTGCACCTAAAATTATTTTCAGGCGTGTCTCCGCTTGCTTAGATAGTGATTTTTCTTTATTTTTTAGTCGATTCAAACGCATCTGAGCTGAAGCTATTTTTTGGCTAATTGTTTTTTCTTCCCTTGGTTTTCTATTTTTATTACTTTCACTCATCTTTGATCCCCTTATTGTATCATCTGCTAACTCCACGTAATTTTCATATAAATAACAATTCTCACATGATAACATCCCTAATCATCGAGATTATTCCAAATTATAGATTAATTTTACCAAGATTCAGATATTTCCATAGAAATTAAATCACAGTGCCAGTTATCCTACATTTACCCATGCTAATAACTAGTACAAATAAAAAATATAAACATTAACATAATAAAGTCAAGTAATAGCCAAGAAATATAAACGTGGCCATTTAAATAAAGACCACATTTATATTTCATTATTAGAGCTATTGCCTAACTTACCAACTCTGGTGGATTTAACAGCCATACAATAACAAAAATAGCTATTGCCCCTGTTGCCCTTATCGAAAACTTTTGAAACCTAGATTCAACGTTCAAAAAACCCGGAATAATTGCTGAAATGGCAGAGAGCGAAACAGAAAAAACACCTCTAAAAATAAAAAACTGTGTAGATGTTGGGTTTGGAATGACCATAGCTAAAATCAGCACAACCAAAGAAAAGAAAATACCGACACCTAATCCAAGTATAAGTTGCCACTTTGGAGTAGCTCTCATATCACCAACTCCTGAATAATCGAACCCAGTAGTAGGAAGATTATCTTCTTGAAATGATTTTTTTAAACCCTCCCATATTTCTTTAGGAAGATACTCTTTTGTCATTCTCTGCATATTAGCATAGGTCCCATCTTCCAAAGGAGATAACGTTCCTTTAAAAGTAGTCGAATAACTACGCAGGAAATTAGTATGGACTATAACAGCCTTTAAAATGTTGTGGCACGTCTCGGCAAAACCTGTAACCCATTTTCCATTTGCATGAGCACCTAACAAGCCACTATTTCCAACAAAATTCTCAACATAATTAAAATATGACGCTCCCAGATTCTGACAAGTTAGTAACTCTTGAAGCGTCGGCTCTTCACTCTTGTCATGAATTCTCATAACAATAGGTGTTAGATGCTCCATATAATTTTTTTTTAATAGAGCGATTTCACTCTCTGCCTGAACAACAGCCTGTTCATTAGTCATCATTTTTGTCAATTCTCATGGCCATCTGTAGTAATGTTGTCAGATCTGTATTATCAGCACCCTCCATAATTGATGCATCATATGAACCGACAACATCAAGCACTATTTTCTCAAGACCAGTTTTTGATATAAAGCCTTTGGTCTGTTGAATCGTAATAGCGATGTTTACCAAATCTCTATTGGAAGGAGACCAATCAGTAATCAAAAGAGTCTTTTCTATTTCTTGTTTAAACGCAATAATATTCATATATGCCTATTTTTTTGTAGCCAGTTGCATCAAAGTAATAAGATCTGTGGTATCAGCACCAGCATAGCAATGAGTTCCAGTGCTAGGGCAATATCTTCTGATAATAGTGCGCCAATCGTTCTGCGAAGGAGTAATACCAATTGCCACTAGAGCCTGTATGTCTTGTTTTATTTTAGCTAACTGGTAAGAAGTTGGTTCCATGGGCGAGGTACCAAACTTCATTTTTATCCTATAAGCCAAATCATCATCATTATTCATTTAAATTTCCTTACTTAAGTAAAAGTTAGTTATGTATACTGTTTACCCATTTTACATCACTAATCATCGATTGACTATTGCCCCAATGATGAGTTCTTCACTCTTTCATGACAAACAGTTTTTGTTATGCTCCGCTCACCTGCAACTTTGGAAAGTAAATGATGCGCAAAAGTAAAGCATAGGTTACGGATACTAAAAATGATTGATTTACATCAATTTAAGCCTCTTATTTTTTTGAATAAATTAAAATTGTGCAACATATATACTCGCGATTACTAACATTAAGTATCTGACACTCTCCACGTTACTTATTTTACAAAACCAATGAAAATAATTTCACCTATCGTTTTTATATTCTGTTTTATGACCTTAATTTATGAATTGTGCAACACATAAACCTCGTTTCCCCGCCTTACGGCGGGAGGGAAAAAACTCCTTTTGCCCTTACGGGCGCTATCTAAAACACAAATATTCAATATTATTATCCTACCTCAACCGTTCATCCGATTCCTGCCCTGTTAATTTCACAGATATTAAAACTAGCGTTATTATTTAAGTATAGAAAAACTTTTTACATTGTCGTTATTTTTAGCTCCTTTAGGAGATATAAAAATAAAGCAATGCCCACCTATACACTCACTTCGTGAGCGTGTGGGGTCTACCGACGGTTGCCTGCCGCAGGCTAACACCGTTTCCTTCGGAAACAAGGTCAACGTCAACACCAGAGTTTTTCTTGCGAAAAACTAAAACCATCTGGGTCGCATTGGAGATTTATATCTTGGTTTGTTATTTAAATTTATATTGAGGTTGTTTTTATTATATGGCTATTTTTCATCTGGATTTTAAAATTGTGAAACGTTCTGAAGGTAGGTCTTCCGTTGCGAAAGCTGCCTATCACGCTCGTTGCAGAATCACAGATGAAAGAACAGGTGATACGTATGATTATAGCCACCGTAATGATTTATACGGGCATTTCATATTAGCACCCGTTAATGCGCCTCAATATATTGTAAAAGACTCCACAGCATTGTGGAATGAAGTAGAACGAGTTGAGCGTCAAAGTAATGGTCAAACATCCCGTTATTTTGATGTCGCCATTCCTGCCGCGTTAAACAATGATGACAAGAAAAAACTTGTCCTTGAATACTGCCAGAAAAATTTCGTTGATAAAGGCATGATTGCCGATATCGCTTTCCATGATCTTGATAGTGATAATCCTCATGCTCACGTTATGTTGACCTTAAAAACCATAGGCCCGGAAGGTTTTGGTAAAAAGGAAAGAAGCTGGAACGACAGAAAAATGTCTATTTATTGGCGTGAATCATGGGCATCTATGGCTAACAGCTACCTTGCTGCCGCTGGTTCTTCGGAACGTATTGACCATCGTTCTCTCCAAGCCCAGCATGATGAAGCATTAGAGAAAGCGGCGGTTGCTCTGGATAATGAAGAAAAAGCGCTATGGCTTGCCAAGGCCGCTGAAACAAACCGCCCTGCAATGAAACGTATCCACAGTGCCAAATGGCGTAGTAAAGCTGCTCAGGAGCAAAGAGCCGCAGAACAGGCTGTTCGTGATGCTGCTAAACAAGAAGCGGTTGAAGTCTATAAGACCTTCAGCGAACTTGACCTTGAAATCGTCGTTGATGTCAGAAGCTTCACTGTAGCTGTTCTTGCCGAACCAGAACAAATTGTATTACCTAAAACACGCTCCGGTTCTTCTGCCAGTGAACCGCAAAGACCTGTGCTGGTAGCCCCGGCACCTCATACTCGTATGCGTGGCGTTAAATCCTATCGTGATAAATCCAAAGTAAGTAAGGTTGTTGCTGGTAAGAAACCATCTGTCAGTATTTCTGATTCTGGAACAAATACAATCCTGAAAACATCCCCCTCTCAAAACCAAAACAGGGCATCCAGAAGCGCCCCTGAACGTGTTAAGAGGAAACAAGCTATTCCGCGTAAGGATAATATCTTTAAACGCTTTACAGCCCTTTTGGTTGATTTTATCAGGGGTAAATTTTTATGGGCTAAAACAGGCAAAACTAAAGTTGATATTATCAGTAAGGAACATGATAAACGCATTGCTGAAAATTATGCATTTGACGAAGTATTAGGTCATCCTGTTCCACGTGCTGAATATGAGAAACGATCTAAGTTTAACCAAGATGACTACAAACCAACACCGGATGAGATCAACCGTTTCCCAAGTCGCCCTAAAAATGGACTACCTGAACGCGATCATGGTATGGATCTCACGCAGCCTATGCCATTCCACTCTATTGCTGATAAATCACCGCATCCTAAATTCACGCCTAAAAATACAAAGCGATGAAAGAGCATTAAGTTCATATTGAATCATTGCCCCTCCAAATAAATATTTCGAATTTCATTCCTTAATGAATTTGACAAATCAAATGGATGCAAGTATTTGTTTTTCAATTCCACTTACAAAGGAAATTTTATGCTTACAGAAAAACAGAGGCAAGAGATAATATTTCTCGCCGTTATTCAATGCAAACATGCCTGTACTCTACATTTTGTTGGGGAATGCAATATATCTATAAATGATGATAAATTTATGGATATGATATTATTTTTGATTAACAATCCTTCAAT
Source organism: Scandinavium sp. (assembly GCF_032012665.1). NCBI lineage: Bacteria > Pseudomonadati > Pseudomonadota > Gammaproteobacteria > Enterobacterales > Enterobacteriaceae > Scandinavium > Scandinavium sp. The sequence continues at coordinate 40,245 of NZ_DALZVG010000010.1, read as the reverse complement.
CTATTCTACAGTCTGTCCTCAGGATGTTTTTGAATATGAAATGGAATATGAACCGATAACCTATGATGAAATCAGGCTGGCTCTGAACCAGCCATTACGCCATTTAATAGAATAAATCATGGTATTATTGATTGTGCAAGATCTAACATTCTTTTTTGGACTCGTATGTAATTATCAAAAATATTGTTATCAACCACAATGATCTGTTGATATAAAACAACACCATCCTCTGGATTTTCTTTATACCCAATCTCTGCAATATTTAGCTTGATAGTTTGTTTTTTGTCTTCCGCATCAATTTTATGGTCAGAGAAAAACAAAATAATTTTATTTCCTTTCATATTGTTTTTTCTTCCGATATAACCAAATCCATTACATATAAATTGATTGGAGTTTTTATTTATTTCATTAACTATTTTACTACTGACTTGACAGTTATACAGATCCTGTGCCTCGGTCATATATAAGAATCCATAAGGAATATTGAATAAAGTCATTGCTCTATATGTATGTCCTTTATTCAAAACGAAGTCATTTAGCATTTCTTCAATAACAATATCGCTGAATTTTATTCCCGTGACTGTCTTCATTATTGCGACAACCAAATCAAAATGCTCGCGTAATTTACTTCTTATTTTCTCGGATAATCCATTTTGTGAAGAACTTCTTCTAACCTTAGCATCCATTCTTTCTGGATTCCTGAGATAACAGTCATCATATTCAGATTGATTGTAATCTGCGAGATCCTTTACGTTATACTTAACATGCATAGCATACAGCGTTCCAGAAATCCTCTCGCTACTATTTTTATTCACCAGCCGTACCGGGTTTTTACACGCAGGGCATATTGCATATGAAGCATTTTCTCGATTAAAAACCTGAATGTATGGATATGACCGTTTAGTTATCTCATCATAATTTTTTTGAGTGAGTTTATTTGGATAATCAGGATCATTAATAACACCAAACACAAACATAAAAACTCCTTATAAAAAAACATAAATTTCCATGTTGATTATAGGCCTATCTTCTTCAAGGATCTACCATTACAGATCACGAAAAATACACAAGATTCATTGCATGGTTCTCATGTCATCCAGAAAATCTAATAGATTAAAGCTAAAACCACCCGGCTACAGAGAATAATAAAATACTCTTTTAAATCCTCCGTCAGTTATGTATATTACCAAGATAAATAATCTCACTCAACTAAGGACGGGCGTTGTTAACGATTGCCGAAATCCAAAAAGAAGCGACAGAGTTTCGAAAATTGATCGAGATCTGTGACAAAAAGAACACCAGCCTTGTTATAGACTGTTTTCCTGTTATGAGTTGTAAACTTTCTTCGATGCTTCTTTCGTATCATCTTCTGAAATTATGGCCTGATCTCTTAATAAAAGGTGTGAGTGCTGCTACAGGTAAGAATGGTCAAATAACTCACTACTGGCTTGAGATTGATGATATTGTGATTGATATAACAGGAGATCAATATAACATTATTTCTGATAAGGAACTTAATAAAAAGATTATAAATAGCAGACCCTTTCCAGCCATTCATGTTTCGCATAAGAAAGAAAGTTATCTGTTTGAAATATTCAAGGTAAAGGAAGAGGAATATCTGGCTTCAGGATTCCCAACTATTGGAAATGATTTTATTGAAGAAATGGAATATGGACACACCCAGTTAATGCGCTACAAACCTATTGGTAAATGATTTTTATATAAATGAATAAACCACTACCAATTAATATCTTGGTGGTGGTTTATCAGTTTTATCGATTACATCCTTCGCCTGAACACAACATTATCAGAGAAAATTGCCTTACCTGCGACAAACCCAACAGCCGCAATGATTGGTAGGCTGATAGTAGCCCCTGCCATTCCTGCAGACATTCCGATCAGTATAGACAGGCCGAAGGTCAATAATATAACCACGAAAGCATACCAGCCGGGGTAGGCTCCATATAAAACAGTTGCCATGCAGCCAGTACAGACATGAACACCACGTTGACTCTCTTTTAGGCAAAATGGACACTTGATGGTATTGTTTTCCATGATTTGCTCCTTAATTGGCTTTCCAGCCGTTGCTGGTTTTAAAAAGATTCATGGCACCATCAGCAGGTCCGTTCATCCCTTTCACACCAGAGAACGCGCTTTTGTCTAGCCATGATGGAACATCAGTTAACTTCCATGTATAGGTGACGCGAATAACTTTCTGATTACCGTTGCCCGGTTCGGTCCATTCCTTCACCTCATCAACAACCCGGCGACCAATACAAACGCCTTCCTTGGCATCCCAGATTTTGGCTTGTTTACCTTCATCTGTTATCCCAAGCGTATTGTTATCCCAGCCTTTAACAAAGGCCATTAAGCCCTGTTCTACGAGACCGTCGAGGATTACAGATCCTGTTCCAGTCCCTGTTTCATCAAATCGCGGTTTGGAGAGCTGGACAGGGAATGTGACGTCGTTGTTTCGGAGTGAGAAACAGGTTTTTGATTGACCAATCTTCGCATTAATCGCTTTCTCAAAGTCGCCTTTCTCACCACACCCCGCCAGAACCAGCGCAGCGCCTGCCATAAGTAAGATTTTTTCATCTTCATATTCCATCAACGTTAATGAACTGACTGTTCGTGGCTGGATTGAAAGGAAAAGAGATCCTACTTCGAAGCGGATCTCACCAGATCCACAAACAGTCTGTTTAACCAATTGATAGAATTGAATTATTTTTGTTGTTCGTCATATCGTTTAAATCGATCGATACAAAACAAATAATAGACACAACCTATCAAATAAATAATATCGATCGATATAAACAATTAAAACAACGATCAATCAACCGTTTTCAATCGGTAAATGCTATCAATAATTTATTATTGATCTTTTATATCAATTGATTGATGGTCGTGGTCAGCAATGGAACGCCACAGTTGGGGGCTTTGGCTGGATGTTCTAAGGGATAAAGGACGAAGCAGCACACAAGGTGTGTTGTGCTGCTTATGTTGGATAGATAATTGAAAACGCGCTTTAAAGCGAGGATAACTCTATTTCAGAGTTCCCCACCTGATATTTGAAAATCCAAATCTTCTTGGAAAAAGTTTTTATCCAAGATTTTCTCAATTGCCTTGACCTGTTGGCTGGTAAGATCCCATCCACCGACCCCTGCAGTAAAGTCACTATAGTCTTCATCCGTCCAAACCATGACTTTAGCTATTTCCGGGAGTTTTTCTTTTGGTATATCGATTTCGAAGACGAGTAGTTCATCTACACGTTCGAAAGCATCAATAGTATAAACAATTGTCATTTTTCTACCTTTCTTGTCGGATCTGCTGGTTTAGTTTGCTCACCTGTTATTGGGTCAAATTCACCCAAATGATTGCGCCCTGAACGATCATAAATTTCGACCGTACCGTGTTGTGAATCCCATTCATAGATACGCCCTTTAGAATCTTTCCATCTTGAACGCAATGATCCCCCGCCCCTAACCGGGGTCCTTTTTTTAGCCGTTTTAGCATCTGGGAAGGCAGGTAATGGAGGATTTCCCTTTGGAGCCACATGATATTTATGATCAGCATTCAGATAAATATATATCGGTGGAATATCCGATATTGGCAGAACAAGAATATAATCAGCAAAATTCTTCTCTTCCGGCGCAGGAGTGGTTGTAGCCTCAATGCTGGTATTTTCTGGCAGCGGATCGACAACTACCGGATTTGGTATCCTTACTGGGTTCTGGTTGCCTGTATTTGAAGGAACATTTACACCTGAACTGTCGGGCGTCCAGATAATGGTGATACGCGGATCTTCCTCTGTGGTGAACGTATACGCTTTTCGGCTGCTGTCCCACTCCATTCTGCGCACACGCACCATATCTTTACCGGGTGGAGTGTGCCAGCCATGAGGAACAGGATTACCTTTATCATCCTGTTCCCATGTATAACGCACACGGCTTGGTGCTTCACGCATTTGCTCCAGTCTCATGCGGTCAATATAGTCCTGTTCGCCGTCATTGAGCCTGCCGGGCATCATTCCCACTACGATTGCTGCTACCCATGCTCCGGGTCCTGCTGCAGCTATTTCTCCAAGAGTTGCCCCCCGAACAGCCCACGTTCCTGATGTAATGGCATTTCCACCAAGCAGGGTAAGAACACTGGCACCTTCAACAGCCATCTGAGCGTTAGCAGCACTTGTTGCTGCGGCTGTTGCCCGCTGGTATTCGACTTCCTCATGATTACCGAACCACCATTTATACAGGGCGCTTCGTTTCTTTGGCTCTGGAATATCTTCAGCAGGCTTCTTCTTCTTAGCAGTCTGGGCGTGCTGGACAACATCATTATCTGATGCAGGGTCGGCAGGTGGTACAGCCTGATAAAATGCCATCGCAGCGAAATTGGTATGAGGCTCCTGATCTACTCCGGCATCATTACAACCTTCACCCCGAAGGCAGGATTTAGCGAATACCCGATTGCGGTCACGTTCTTCAGCCAGTCGCTTTTCTTCTGCTTGTCTCTCTGCAACTACTCTGGCTGCGTGTTCTTCCCTTGCGATATCAACGGGATCTCTGCCCCTCCCCATCCATTGGCCCGCCGGGGCTATTACACGATTTGTGCCACGAGGACAGCCACAACTGACTTCAGAGCCGTCCATTGCAACAGCTTTTCCGAAGAATTCAACCCGCGATTCGCCATTAATAATCCGTCCCGGTTCTCCACATTTCGGACAGGGCGTGGTCATATCTCCCACCCGGACTATCCGGCGATCAAACTCGCTGTCATTTATGGAGGCAATACATCTTGCCCCGGTCGTCGTTTTATCATTTTCAAAAGCCTGCCCGCGTCCATAATTTTCTGTGCGATATCCCATTGGTTACACTCCGGGGGTAACCAAAAAATCGTCCGGCAGCATCGCACCTTCCCGGACGATCATTATATTACTTCCCTGTGGAGTGCTGATAATTTCATCACCATTATCCAGTATGCTGCCAACCAGAGCCACACCTTGCCCATTCAGTCTGTTACGATTTCCCGCACTGCTGACAATGCGGGCGTGGCTACCGTCAGGATAAGAAACCGTACAGCCTTCAGTCAGAACACTCGCCCAGACTCCATTTTTCAGACGGATTTTGCGTCCTTTCCCCGAATCAGGATTAAACTCATCACCCGTTCCACCGTTCCGGGTCAGACATCCTGCTACAGCCGGTCGGTAAATGGCAATAATCGGATGCTGGCGACGGGATGCTTCCTGCTCTGCAACCAACACACGGACTTCATCATCCAACTCTGCCAGCTCTTCCGCTGTAAACGAGGATTGATTCAGTCTTGCCAGCAGTTCCGGGGTCAGTTCATTGTCGTATTGGCTCTCCATTCCATTTTCCCTGTCATATTTGTGGTTAAGTTGATGTAATACTAACCGATTTGCAATTTGACTTAAAAGCGATGTTTGTCATGAAGTTATAAAAAACCAACGATAAAACCAACAATGATGACGTATTCAGATCAGGGCATTAATGAATTTACGATCACTTTACTTATCCCGTAGAGTTCAGAAAATAACCTTCTTTAGCTGTTTATCATTTGTTCTCTGTCCAAATCACCGTCAGCTTCTGGCAGGAAGTAATAACCGTAATCTTTAATGCAGATGCTTTCACCACTTTCCAGCGTGAGGTTTATTCCTTTTTCATTTTCCTCCATGTTGGTGATCAAACAGGTCATAAAGGGAATGTTTTCTTTCGCTTTAAAGATGTTTATTATTTTTATAGCTTTCATTGTATGCTCCTCCTTATCTTATATAAAAAATACCATTTCCTGTTGAAGAAAATCCAATTTAACTTACCCTTCAGAACAGGTTTACTGCCTGTTTATTACTCTCTTTTGAAAAGATATTTATCTTATGAGCTAACGCTCATGTGCTGCCGCACGGCTACGCCCTGACGCTGATATCCAATGGGATTTAATGGCTAACACATTTTCCATTATTTAATTGCATATGGAAAGGATCCTTTTACCGAAGGTCAGATCCTTTTTCGATATATAGCATTTATTCTTAAGTTTACAGAAAAAAATATCCGCAGCAGCACTTCGTGATTGTCCAAAACAATCACATTGCTGAAACAGGGTTCATCCCTGTTAATGATGGATTTATCCATAAAGAATTGCGGCGTAGCCGCTATAACGAAGAGGAAAAACAATTGTATATTTACTAATAAATCAGCAGCGCTTCGTGATTGTATAAAACAATCACTTGCTGTCCATAACATCAAGTAAAAACAAAGCAGAAAAATAGACGGTGCCATTTAACCGGCACACTACCCGTTAAGGTTATTAAACATATTATAGTATTAAGGAGGCGTAACCTATTATATTTAAAAGATATTTCACGGAAAAAGTTTCCTGTACGGAAACTTAAGTTTCTTCTGTGGAAACCGAAGTTTCCTGTACGGAAACCAAAATTTCTTCTGTGGAAACTTTCTTATAGTTAAAATTACCAGAAAGAAGTGAACGCCATTTCGCAAAAGTGTATTATTTTTCCTTTTTTCACATTTATTTTTGACAAAAGTATATGCTGCATTATATAAAATAAACATAATAACAATAAAAGGATAACCGATGAGCATTGATTACAATACAATAATGACCTCCAGCAGTGAAGAAGTGGAAGAATATATCAACAGAAATCATTTTACAGACAAACAGAAACTGGAGATTTACAGTTTTTATAACAGAAACAAAAAAGATAAAATAACCGTTAATGTAAAAAAAGAGAGAAGTTCTGATATTCAACCGGGAATAGCCTATGTTCATGCTTTTCTTGATAATCTGGAAAAGCTCGGAAAAAATATGTCCGGAGCAGAATACACAATAATGATCCGCTTATGTAAACTCATGCAGCATGGAAACCTCATTGCCAGTATATCTCAGTCGGCACTCGCAGAAGAGCTTAATATGAGCAAATCTAACGTATGTAAATGCTGGAATAAACTAATAAATAAAGGAATTCTGGTCAAAGAAGGGAAGCATACCATGATAAACGCAAATCTCTTTCTGAAAGGCCAGTACAGAACATTAAATGCCACAAGGAAAGAATATGTTAAGAAGTCGCTGAGAACGACCAGTGAAGGCATAGAAAACGTATTCGTTACCGTTTATAAAGATACGGTACTTACAAACAACGCAGAAAAAACAATCGATAAAAAAGATGATAAACCTTTACTTTCTACTCCTGACGAAGATATTGACTGGGACTCTGTTTCAGAAGATGACATTTTTGTTGATTATCCTGAAAATGTTGATCAAGAAGAAAGAATATAGTTTTCATCTGAATATTATCATTCTTATTTCCCGGTTAGATTTGACACTTATACTATATCTCGTAATATAAATATATCCACTATTTTATTTGCGAGGTATATATGAGAAAAGTAAAGTTAAATAACGACGATTTAATTCAGTATCTGAACACCATCAATACATTAAAAAAATATCCAACGATGTCTGAATACAGAGAGGAATATCGCAGGCTAAGAACCGATGGTTCACCGTTGAGTGAAGCCAAGAAATTTAAATCGGCGCATACCGAACTTCTGATATTAGACAGGAAGAAAAAATCACTACTCGAAAAATTTATTGAAGAACTTAACCCTGTCAGTCACGCATCAGCCCTTGCATCAAGAAAGCTTGAAAAAGTACAGGAGTCCATTATCTACCGAAAGTCATTACTTGAGAAAAGCCCTGATGAACTCGTCGCTCTGCTCATAAAACAGCGCACAGAAGCGGCTCTTGAGTTCCAGCGTTCTGTTGAGCAAAGTCTTGAGCAACTTTCAGATATATCTTCTGATGTTAATGCATCAGCAACAAAGCGCCGAAAATTTTCTATCTAAAATAAAACTACCATACTGGCAGTATATTACCAATATGGTGGTTTTATTTTATAACTCATGGGGTGATACACGATCACGCTCCATTTTTTTAAGCAACCGTTGTAATCTTTCTGCCCTTAGCTTTTGTGCCTTCTTCTCACCAATCTCCTGATAGCATTCTTCCCGACGCTTCGCAACAACTTTGCGAAACTTCCTCAAAAGCTGTTCCAGTGTTTTCATATCTGTTGCCGCAGCTTCGGCTTGGATTTTTTTATACATATACAACACATGAAATTCATCAATCATTTTTGGCTCCTGTTTTTATTTACTGTTTTTTAGTTAGCCCCTTGCGGGGCAACTTTTAGAACTCATTTCCTGAATCGTTCTGAATGGCACACCAACACAACAGCAATCTGCTCGAAGTTAACTTCATTAATACTCCCACTATCACCTTCTTGGGTTGTAAATCTCTCAAAGTTATTCTGAATATGGTCAATGATGTTCATAATAAATGGACTCATGAAATCAGGATCATCAAGATAGTCATTAGCGTCTCCATCTCCATTCACTTCCTGAAAAAGTTTCCAGCTTGCCTCTAACGATCTTATAGCAAGATCAAGGAATACCTGTGTAGACTTATTTATTAATATAGTTTCTTTAGACATAATCAACCCTCATTTTTACATGTTTGTTTGACTTATTTATTTAGTCCCGGAATAGGAATAAACAGATAACTACTTTTTATAAACCAGATTAATGATCACTGATCCGTATCTTAAATCCATTTCACTGACCAGTTCGTTATTAACATAACTGTTCAACGCATCTGTCAGGTTTTCATCATCCATGACTTCCTCTGCTGAATACCCGCATAGCGCAATGAATGTACTGACGCTTGCTTGGATGGTGCAGAGTATTTCAGGTGTTTGCTCACATAGCAGACTTACTGATATTGCAATATTATCATTCATTTAAATGTTCCTTTATTGAGTTGATTATTAGCCCCTTGCGGGGCCATATACTGATCACATGACCATTAGTTTGAGTTAAAAATAACGTTGTGCATATGTCTCAGATTTACTTTGACCTCATCGAATAAAACATCTCTGAGAGAGCCTGAGCTTTTACACTCCTTAAGAAACTTATTAAATCCTTCCTTACTGTTTTCTATTACCTTGTCAAAAACATCATCCATATATATTCTGTCTTCAACCATTTTAACAAATCTATCGCCCATGTATTCCTGCATATTACTGATATAAAGCTCATAGCAATAAAATGACTTTACAAGGAATAATCTGGTAGATTCATTGTAAACTTTGATTTCGTGGACTTCTGTTATTGCTTTACTCATTTTTATTTCCTTCTTTATTTTTAAGTGAACGCCCCCCTACAGAAATCTGTATGATTTTGGTAAGGAATATTATTTACAACAGTTTTATTTTCTTATGTTTACATAAAACCTCCTTAGATCATTATATAGATAATATTTGTTAAACTGCTTGTTTTCGTGATGTCTGAATAGCTCGTTCAATCCACGCATCCACCTCACTTTCAATAAAGGCGATTGCTCTTACACCTGTTTTTATCTGTGCGGGAAAGCAACCCGCTTTAATAAGCTCATATATCCATGTCTTCCCGAATCCAGTTCTGTTCATTACCTCAGGTAAACGAATGAGCTTGGGATGTTTATCTGTTTTGATTTGAACCATATTTATCTCCTGTGTTGTTCGATGAGATAATTGTATGGGTTTTTCTTGTGATTTAAGAGGGACGTTCGAGAAGAAGTTTTTTACGCAGATCTATGGGAGGATAAAAATAGGGTATGTTCAGGTTGAGTGAATGTAGGCGATATCCGCATTGCGCAACACACCGCCTCCGGGAATGTCAGTCCTCACCGAGTTCGTCAGTGATGAGATCCTGAACCTTCCAGTGTCTTCTGTCGTCGTATCTGTATGTAAAATCGACAAAAGACTGATAGCGAGCCAGCTTTGTCAGATACTTGACTGCCAACGGATGGTCTGTAGACTTCATTTTCTCAACATCACGAATACCGTCTTTAAACTCGTCCGGGTAGATAAAACTGGTAAGCTGCGGCATACCAATCCTGACCTCTTCATCCTGCGCCCAGAACAGCAAATCCATGATGGGAATGATGTTGTAATCGAGTATTCTCTTGAGGTTGCTGACCCCAAAGCGAAAATCTCTGGCTTGAGGCTCAGGAGCCTGTAGTTGTTCTTTCCACTCAGGCACCATCACTTTCAGGTGATTGATGATTTCTTCGGATGACGTTTCCGCCAGATTAATTTGAACAAGCATCAACCCTTCGTTGTTTACCCCGGCTTCCTTCAGATAATGCGAGACTTCCATATGAGGTAGGGGTTTTCCTTCCGGGTTAACGTATTTATCGAAAGCAGCCACATAACCCGCCACCTCCCATAGCCCCTGATGTGTGACAGGCTTGATGGCATAGCTGGAAGACAGTCTTTTTTCTGGCCCCCCGAAAACATCACCAAACACGACCTTACCTTCAATCAGTTCTTCGTAATAGTTCTGATGCCTGCGACGGCTTTCAGGAGGCAACTCCCCACTGTTTTGCCCCATGCGGTAAGCGACAATCCTGTTCTCTATCTCTTGAAAAAGTTGTTCTACTGTCAAATCCTTAAGCACGCTGTAATTTTCAATGTTGAACCACTCATTAACAGCGCTGGCGATCTCCGCTTTGGTCATGAGGTATCTATCCTTCTGGCTTTACTTATCGCTTTGATATGTTATGAGTAAACATATCGGATTTGATGGCGGTAATCTATTGAATGGAGCAGGGAAAAGCATCGGAACAATCAGTCCAGACATGAAGATCGTTCAGTGAAATTCAGTAAAGCGTGTTGTCATAACCAATTGAATATAATTGACATTTTAAAGATACAAGATTAAAAATGTTGGTAAATATGATGGTAAAAAATCATGCCATTATTTCAATACCGCTAATAACAGGAGATACAGATGAAGTTCGAGTCCAGTCAGAGGAGCCAAATTTAAAAAGCCTGCTTTCGAGCAGGCTTTTTGCTTTTCCGCATTCCTCGCAGAAGACGGTTAAGGGAAGGCGCGCGACCTTCCCTTATGGCTTACAGCACCTTCGGCGCAAGCTTCTGTAGCTGCCCCTGTGCAAGCATTGCAATCGCGGCTTCGATATCCGGCGCAAAATAGCGATCCTGCACGTAGTGCGGCACCTGTTCACGCAGCAAATGACGCGCCTGCTCCAGCAGCGGGCTGGTGGTAAGCCCTTCGCGCATATCAATGCCCTGCACCGCCGCCAGCCACTCTACGGCAATCACGCCGCGGGTGTTAGCGGCCATTTCCCACAGGCGACGACCGGCGGCCGGCGCCATTGAAACATGATCTTCCTGGTTGGCGGAGGTCGGCAGGCTGTCGACGCTGTGCGGATGCGACAATGCCTTGTTTTCACTTGCCAGCGCCGCCGCCGTAACCTGAGCAATCATAAACCCGGAATTCACCCCACCGTTTTTCACGAGGAACGGCGGCAGCTGCGACATGTGGCTGTCCATCAATAGCGCAATGCGTCGCTCTGCGAGAGAGCCGATTTCGGCAATCGCGAGAGCAATATTATCTGCCGCCATTGCCACCGGTTCGGCATGGAAGTTACCGCCGGAAATCACCTCGTTCTCATCGGCAAATACCAGCGGGTTGTCGGACACCGCATTGGCTTCGGTCAATAACACCTCTTTGGCCTGGCGCAGCTGGGTCAAACAAGCGCCCATCACCTGCGGCTGACAGCGCAGTGAATACGGATCCTGCACCTTGCTGCACTTCGCGTGTGACTGCGACACGGCGCTGGAGTCCGTCAGTACATGACGATACAGCGCGGCGGCGTCAATTTGCCCTCGCTGGCCGCGAGCTTCGTGGATGCGGGCATCAAACGGACGACGTGAACCGAGTGCCGCTTCAGTGGTCAGCGCGCCGCAAATGACCGCCGAAGTAAACAACTCTTCTGCTTCAAACAGGCCACGCAGGGCAAACGCCGTGGACGCCTGAGTACCGTTCAGCAGGGCCAGCCCCTCTTTCGCCGCCAGCGTTAACGGTTCAAGCCCGGCTTTTTTCAGCGCTTCTTTCGCCGGAAGCCATTCGCCGCGCCAGCGCGCTTTGCCTTCACCCAGCAGCGTCAGCGACATGTGCGCCAGAGGAGCCAGATCGCCAGACGCCCCAACGGAGCCTTTCGCCGGAATGCAGGGATAAACTTCGTGATTCACCAGCGCCATCAGCGCCTCGATCACGCTCAGGCGAATGCCCGAAAAACCGCGCGCAAGGCTGTTGATTTTCAGCACCATGATCAGGCGTACCATTGCGTCGTCCAGCGCTTCCCCTACGCCTGCGGCGTGGGAAAGCACCAGCGAACGCTGGAGATTTTCCAGATCTTCGGTGGAAATACGGGTGGAGGCCAGCAGGCCAAAGCCGGTATTGATACCGTAGGCGGTACGTCCTTCAGCGATGATCGCATTGACGCAGGCAACGCTGGCGTTGATGCCCGGGATCGCGCGTTCATCGAGGGTCAGCGTTTGTGGCTGGTGGTATACGGCCTGCAGTTGGGCCAGGGTCAACTGACCCGGAATCAGGTTAAGCGTGCTCATTTTTTCTGCCCCTGGGTTGCAGCAACCATCGGTAAATTCAGTCCTTGTTCTGCGGCGCATTCTACCGCGATTTCATAGCCTGCGTCGGCGTGGCGCATCACGCCGGTAGCCGGATCGTTATGCAGCACGCGGGCGATACGCACCGCGGCTTCGTCGGTGCCGTCGCAGACGATAACCATTCCGGCGTGCTGTGAAAAGCCCATTCCCACCCCGCCGCCGTGGTGCAAAGACACCCAGGTAGCACCGCTGGCGGTGTTCAGCAGCGCATTCAGCAGCGGCCAGTCAGAAACCGCATCAGAACCGTCACGCATGGCTTCGGTTTCGCGATTCGGGCTGGCAACGGAGCCGGAATCCAGGTGGTCGCGGCCAATCACGATCGGCGCGGAGACTTCGCCCGAGCGTACCATTTCGTTAAACGCCAGACCGAGCTTTTGCCGCCACTCAAGACCGACCCAGCAGATACGCGCCGGTAAGCCCTGGAAGCTGATGCGCTCGCGCGCCATATCCAGCCAGCGGTGCAGATGCTTATCGTCGCTGATAATCTCTTTCACTTTGGCATCGGTTTTGTAGATGTCCTGCGGATCGCCGGAAAGCGCCACCCAGCGGAACGGGCCAATGCCGCGGCAGAACAGCGGGCGGATATAGGCAGGTACAAACCCCGGGAATTCAAAGGCGTTGCTTACGCCCATCTCTTTTGCCATTTGACGGATGTTATTGCCGTAATCAAAGGTTGGTATGCCCTGGGCGTTAAACGCCAGCATCGCTTTGACATGCTCCGCCATCGACTGCTTCGCCGCTTTCGCCGTTCCCAGCGGGTCGCTCCCGGCTTTTTGTTGATACTCTTCCCAGCACCAGCCCTGTGGCAGATAGCCGTGCAGCGGGTCATGTGCGCTGGTCTGATCGGTGACCATATCCGGGCGCACGCCACGCTTCACCAGTTCCGGCAGCACGTCGGCAGCGTTGGCGCACAGCGCCACGGAAACGGCGCGGCCTTCGGCGGTATATTTTTTAATGCGGTCCAGCGCGTCGTCGAGAGAATCAGCCTGCTCATCGATGTAGCGGGTACGCAGACGGAAATCGATACGGCTTTGCTGGCACTCAATCACCAGCGAACAGGCACCCGCCAGCGTGGCGGCTAACGGCTGCGCGCCGCCCATCCCACCCAGCCCGGCGGTGAGCACCCAGCGCCCCTGCAGGTTGCCGTCATAATGCTGACGCCCGGCCTCGACGAAGGTTTCATAAGTGCCCTGCACGATGCCCTGGCTGCCGATGTAAATCCAGCTTCCGGCGGTCATCTGGCCGTACATCGCCAGCCCCTTCGCGTCGAGTTCGTTGAAGTGTTCCCACGTAGCCCAGTGCGGCACGAGGTTGGAGTTGGCAATCAGTACACGCGGAGCGTTGTCGTGGGTTTTGAACACGCCCACCGGCTTGCCGGACTGCACCAGAAGCGTTTCATCGTGTTCCAGCTTCGTCAGGGCATTGACGATGGCATCATAGCAATCCCAGTTTCGCGCGGCGCGGCCTATACCGCCGTACACCACCAGCTCGTGCGGGTTTTCCGCTACGTCCGGATCGAGGTTGTTCATTAACATGCGCAGCGGCGCTTCGGTGAGCCAGCTTTTTGCCGTGAGCGTGGTGCCGCGCGGGGCGCGAATGTCCTGAGGACGGTGTTTATTCTGAGACATCGGGAAACTCCTGACGGATACGATGAAGACAAGAAACATATACTTGTCTATACAATCGTTCGCAAGCCAGAAATTAACAACTTTGATACATTTTTGTTATCTTGCGTCAGCAATCACGCTTTTCTGTAGCAGAGAATGCTGACGCAGGAGGGTCAGGAACCAAAATGGCCCTGTAAACGATAGCGGCTGCCGGGGAAAATCAGGCGAGCATGAGAAACGATGGTCGATCGCGACCAGGTGCGGCGGCGGATCAGCAGGCAGGGATCGTGCTCGTGGATGCCTAACAACCGGCACTCTTCGGCGCTGGCTTTCACCGCTTCTACAATGTGCTCCCCTTCAGTAAGCGGCGCAATCAGCGATAAATAGTCATGCGCGGTGGTGGCGGTGTAATCCTGTTGCAGGTATTCCGGCACGGCGATAGCGTTGACGCAGCGGTCCTCAATTTGCACCGGCACGTCGTTTTCAAAATGCACCATCAGCGAATGGAAAATGCGGGTGCCCTCCGCCACGTTCAGCGCCTGAGCCTGCTGTTTATTCGCGTTCACCTCTTCCAGCAGCAGCACTTCGCAGCGGTGCTGATGCTGACGCGCGGCGATTTCATCGGCGATGCTGTGTACTTCAAACAGCGCCGACTGCCCTTTAGGCTCGGCGACAAAGGTGCCGACGCCCTGCAAACGCACCAGCAGCCCTTCATCGGTCAGCTCCCGCAGCGCGCGGTTGATGGTCATTCGGCTGAAGCCGAACTGCGCCACCAGCTCAGCTTCCGAGGGGATGCGATCGTGAGGACGCCAGATCCCGGCAGCAATATTGTCGCTGATGACGCGCTTGATCTTCTCATAGAACGGCGCAGGTGCGCCGTTTTGCGGTGAATACATGTCTCTTCCTTTGATGTGGCGGGTGCGGTTACGCCTGCCAGCAATGAATAATTTGCCAGGCCAGCCTCGCCGCCGTGCGGGCACCTTGTCCGTCGCGATCGTAGTGCGGGTTGAATTCAACTAAATCAACCGCCTGCAGTTTGCCACTCTGACACAGCGGCATCACGATGCGCAACAGAATTGCCAGCGGCACGCCCAGCGCCGCCGGAGCAGACACTGCGGGCATTTCCCCGGCCGGGAGGACATCCAGATCGATTGTCAGATAAATGCGGTCATGCTCTGCAATGACTCGCGCTACATCCTGCTGTACCTCGCGAAACGCCGGGTCAAGCAGGGTTAAATCTTCCAGTACGGTGACGTTACGCTCGTGTGCTTCCTGCCATAGCGCTTTGGTATTCGCCGCACGGCTTGCGCCATAGCAGGTGTAGCTGAAGCCCCGCTGCTGGCTTTCGCAGTGTAGCGCCAGCTGGCGAAACGGCGTACCTGAGCTGGCCTCGGCGGCGCGGCGTAGGTCCAGATGAGCATCGAGATTGACGATCGCCACGTTCTCACCGGGAAAGGCATCCAGGACGCCCGCGCCATGACCGAACGCCGTTTCATGACCACCGCCCAATACCAGCGTTTTCATTTGCGAGCGCTGGCAGGCCAACACCGCATCGTGCAATGCCTGCTGTGCCTCTTCCAGCTTTTCGGGTTCAGCATGAACGCTACCGAGATCGACCAGCCTGTCATGCCCTTCATGGCTCGCCATATTCGCCAGCGTTTTGCGCAATGTTTCTGCTCCAAGCTGCGCACCGGGTCGCCCCTTATTACGCTTAACGCCCTCATCGCAGGCAAAGCCCAGCAGGGCTATTTTCCCACGATACCGTTCTGGGGCAAAGTCGCGCGACACCGTGATGGTCTGAAAAAGACGTTTTGCCTCCGGCGATTCGGCACTGTCGTCGCGCCCTTGCCAGAGGTCGGCGGAGGTTGGTTGCCAGAGCGTCATTTCGTCACCTCACCGCGGAAAACTCGCTGCCAGAGCGGGTTGCGCCCCGGTTCGTAAACCATCTCAACCGGATGTTCAGCATCCCAGATAGCGAAGTCGGCGACAAAACCTGCCGCCAGCTGACCATGTGAATCCTGTCGACCCAGAGCACGTGCCGCGTGGCGGGTAACGCCGGTCCAGGCTTCCTCCGGCGTTAAGCCGAACTTCACGCAGGCCATGTTCATCGCCAGATGCAGGCTGGCAAACGGGCTGGTGCCGGGGTTGTAATCCGTCGCCACGGCCATCGGCACGCCGTGATGGCGCAGCGATTCGACGGGCGGCTTTTGCGTTTCATTAAGGAAATAGAACGCGCCGGGCAGCAGAACGGCCACGGTGCCGCTGTCGGCCATCGCGCTGACGCCTTCTTCATTCAAATATTCAATATGATCGGCCGAAAGCCCTTTGTAGTGGCTGACCAGCTGCGCACCGCCGAGCGAAGAAAGTTGCTCCACGTGGCCTTTGACCGGAATGTTCAGCACCTGCGCGGCGCAGAACACGCGCTCGGTTTGCTCAGGCGAAAAGCCGACGTTTTCACAGAACGCGTCGACGGTTTCAAACAGCGCCTCCTGCCAGAGCGTCGGCAGGATCTCCTCGCAGACGAGCGTGATGTAGTCATCACCGCGCCCTTTATATTCTGCCGGGATGGCATGAGCGGCCAGCAGCGTCGGGCTTATCTCAACAGCATTGCTGGCGGCGAGCAGCTGGGCCACACGCAGCATTTTGCCTTCATTATTCAGGTCGAGTCCGTAGCCGGATTTGATTTCAACCGTCGTCACGCCTTCGCGCATCAGCCTTTCCAGGCGCTCCTGGGCCAGGCGGGTAAGTGCTTCTTCCGTAGCCAAACGGGTCGCCTGGACGGTTGAATTGATGCCGCCGCCGTTGGCACTGATGGTCTGATAGGAGACACCGTTCAGGCGTTGCTCCCACTCCGTTGCCCGACTGCCGCCAAACACCAGATGGGTGTGACAATCAATAAGGCCCGGCGTGACCAGCCGACCTTGCAGATCGATTCGCTTACCCTGGCGGGTGGCGAGCGAAGACTCTGGCACAATCTCTGCGATGCGCCCGTCCCGGACAACAAGCGCATGATGCTCCAGTAAACCGTAGGGCTGTGAAAGTTGAGGATCGAAGGTGGCCAAACGAGCGTTGTGCCAGATTATATCGGTATCAGCGTATTCAGACATGAGCGGGTCACTTGTCATGGGTTGTATAGACATTTATTAAGGGCAAGGCGAACGATGTCAACCGTCCGAACGAATATGTTGCTTTTTTGTGATATTCCACGCGCGCTGCCGCCTCGCCGCAGCAGACTTTTTTTACCGCATCGCTTCCCGTTTCGCTCAACTTAGTATAAAAAGTCAGGTTTTAGTGACCTTTCCACTTTCATCAGTCTGGAGCACCATGAACACATTATCGGTTTCCCGTCTGGCGCTGGCGCTCGCCTTTGGCGCGACGCTGACCGCCTGTAGCTCTACGCCACCCGACCAGCAGCCGTCTACTCAGACCGCCCCGGGCACCGCTTCCCGTCCAGTTCTGACGGCTGGTGAGGCGAAAAACTTCGTGCAGGCGCGTTATTTCACCACGATGGATCCGAATGCGGCACCGTGGTCGCCTTCCGCCATTGCTACTCCGGCAAAAGCTGACTTCGTGGTTGGCCCGGCAGGCACCGCGGGCGTGACCCATACGACAATCCAGGCCGCCGTGGACGCCGCGATCAACCGTCGCAGCACTTCACGCGTTTACATTGCGGTAATGCCAGGTGAATACCAGGGCACTGTTTATGTGCCTGCCGCACCGGGCAGCGTGACGATTTACGGTCTGGGCGATAAAGCCGCTGATGTGAAAATCGGCCTGGCCATCGACTCTGAAATCGCCCCGAACGACTGGCGTCGCCTGGTGAATCCGGCGGGCAAATATATGCCAGGCAAACCGGCGTGGTACATGTTTGACACCTGCCAGAGCAAGCGTGCCGCCACCGTTGGCGTGATGTGCTCGGCGGTCTTCTGGTCACAGAATAACGGCCTGCAACTGCAGAACCTGACCATCGAAAACAACCTCGGTGACAGCGTTGATGCCGGTAACCACCAGGCTGTAGCCTTCCGCAACGACGGTGACCAGGTGCAGCTGAATAAGGTCAACATTCTTGGCCGTCAGAACACCTTCTTTGTGACCAACAGCGGCGTGCAGAATAAACTGCAAAACGACCGCATTACCCGTACGCTGGTCACCAACAGTTATCTCGAAGGAGATGTGGATATCGTCTCCGGCCGCGGCGCAGTTGTGTTTGATAATACCGACTTCCGCGTGGTGAACTCCCGCACCCAGCAGGAAGGCTACGTGTTTGCCCCGGCAACGCAGTCCAACCTGTTCTACGGTTTCCTCGCTACCAACAGCCGCTTTAACGCTGCCGGTGACGGCGTGGCACAGCTTGGTCGCTCGCTGGACGTAGACGGCAACACCAACGGTCAGGTTGTGATCCGCGACAGCGCGATCAACGAAGGTTTCAACACCGCCAAACCATGGGCTGATGCCGCTATCTCCAAACGTCCGTTCAGCGGTAACACCGGTGCTGAAAATGACAAAGGCGAAATCGAGCGTAACCTGAACGACAGCAACTTCAACCGCATGTGGGAATACAACAACCGCGGCGTGGGAAGCTATGTTGTGGCAGAGCCGAAGAAGTAATCTGACTTCTGACATAAAAAAAACCTCGCACTGCGAGGTTTTTTCTTTTCAGCGCCAGGCTTAGTGTGCGTTGACCACCACCCACATTGGGCCCTGGCCAACGGCATAACGCCCTTTCTCATGCAGCAGGCCCTGCTCACCCTGAATCTCGTAAACCGCCAGATGATGCGATTTCTGCCCGACCGCCAGCAGGAATTTCCCGCTGTGATCGACGTTGAAGCCGCGCGGCTGGGTTTCCGTCGGCTGGAAGCCCTGCACTTCAAGCACGCTACCGTCTTCCGATACCGTAAAGACCGTCAGCGTGCTGGAGGTGCGATCGCAGGTGTAGAGGTGACGTCCGTCCGGGGTGATGTGAATATCTGCCGCCCAGCGGGTGCCGTCGAAATGCGGCGGCATCATGTCCAGCGTCTGTACACACTCAATTTCGCCATGCGGATCTTTCAGCTCCCAGACATCCACGGAGCTATTCAGCTCATTCACGCAGTAGGCGTACTGCTGATTCGGGTGGAACACCATATGGCGCGGGCCTGCGCCTTCCACGGTGGTCACTTCCGCCGGGGTTTGCGCCACCAGCTTGCCGTCATCGCTCAGGGTAAACAGGCAGATACGATCCTGCTTCAGCGCCGGCACCCAAAGGGTGCGGTTGTCCGGCGAAATATTGGCTGAGTGGCAGCCTTCGAGCCCTTCAACCACGTCCACCACGCCAACAGGCAGGCCATCTTCCAGACGCGTCACGCTCACGCAGGCCTGGTTATAGGAACCGCTGAAGAGGAACTGGCCCTGATGGTCGGTGGAGATGTGGGTTGGGCTGCCCGGCAGCGGGGATTCGGCGGCGAACGTCAGCGCACCGTCGTCCGGCGCGATGCGGTAGGCCAGCACGCGAAATTCAGGGCGCACGCCAACGTACAGATAGCGCTTGTCCGGGCTGATGACCATCGGCTGTACCTGACCTGGCACATCCACCACCTGCACCAGCGTCAGTTTGCCGTCGTGGTTCAGGCTCCAGACGTGGATCTGCTGACTTTCCGGGCTGGCGGTATATACGGTTTGTTTCATGAAAACTCCTTTCCTTACTGCACGTGGAAGCAAATTAACAGAATAGTGAGTGCTGAAAAATTTGCCCTGCGCGCGCTGCGGTGTACCATCGTGAGCTGCACATTTTTCAACATTAACCTGGACTGCGACATGACATCACGCGTGATAGCCCTCGACTTAGACGGCACCCTGCTGACCCCGGCGAAAACCATTCTTCCGCAATCCCTTGAGGCGCTGGCGCGTGCCAAAGAGGCAGGCTACCAGATTCTGATCGTCACTGGCCGACATCACGTTGCCATCCATCCTTTTTATCAGGCACTGGCGCTCGATACACCTGCAATTTGCTGCAACGGCACCTATTTGTATGATTATCAGGCAAAAAAGGTGCTGGAGTCCGATCCGCTCACCCTTTCCCAGGCCATGCAGATGATCGACATGCTTAACGAGTATAACGTTCACGGCCTGATGTACGTTGAAGATGCCATGCTGTATGAAAAGCCTGCGGGCCACATCACGCGCGGCATCGAATGGGCAATGACGCTCCCTGCGGCCCAGCGCCCTGTCTTCAGCCAGGTGGATTCCTTCGCCCACGCCGCCCAGCAGACGGGCGCTATCTGGAAATTTGCGCTCACCGATGAAAACAGCGACCGCCTGAATGCGTTTGTGCAGCAGGTTGAGGAGACGCTGGATTTAGCCTGCGAGCGCTCCTGGATTTACCAGGTAGACGTCGCCCGCAAGGGCAACAGCAAAGGCAATCGCCTGGCCCGCTGGATTGAGTCTCAGGGTCTGTCGATGAAAGACGTGGTGGCGTTTGGCGATAACTTTAACGACATCAGCATGCTGGAAGCCGCCGGAACCGGCGTGGCGATGGGGAATGCCGATGATGCGGTGAAAGCCCGCGCTAACATGGTCATCGGCGACAACACGGATAAGAGCATCGCCGATTTTATCTATAAACAGCTGCTGTAATCAGGCGGTAATCGACACGCTTTTAATCTGTGCATACAGCCACTGGCCTGGCTTCACCGCCAGGTCATCCCGCGCCCACGGGCTGATGCGTGCCCACAGCGTTCTTCCGCCAATTTCAAGCTGGACTTCCACCTGGCCGTCGTTGTCATAGCACTGAATCACTTTGGTACGCAGAATATTACGGATACTGGTTTGTACCGGCGGTTGGAGCACCAGCGACACATCCGATGCCTGAATGCGGATACGCACCGCCGACTGCACCGGACGTTCAAGTTTGCTGACCCAGAGATGCTGATCGCCAAGCGCCAGGGCGGTCATCGCGTAATGCGGATGATGCTCGAGCACCGTCACCTTCAGAATGCTGCTCTGCTGATCCTGCGGCAGCCACGGGTGCATCACCGAACTTCCCCAGACCTCTTCCAGCGGGCCAAACGCCTTCACGCGCCCCTCTTCCAGCACCAGCACCTTATCGGCCAGGTGCAGAATTTCGTCCAGCGAGTGGCTGACGTAGAGCATGGGAATATTGATTTCGCGGGCAAGCCGTTGCAGGTACGGCAGGAGTTCGCGCTTACGCGGGATATCCAGCGACGCCAGCGGCTCGTCCAGCAGCAGCAGCTCTGGCGCCGTCAGCAGGGCGCGGCCAATCGCCACGCGCTGTTTTTCGCCGCCGGAGAGACTGCCCGGCAGCCTGTCGAGCAGCGCTTCAATGCCGAGAAGCGAAACCAGTTTGTCGAACTGCCCGGCCATGCTTTTGGCCATGCCGTAACGCAGATTGCCGCGCACTTTGTAGTGAGGGAACAGGCGTGCATCCTGGAATACATAGCCCACGCGCCGTTTCTCTGGCGACAGGCAAATGTTCTTATCGGTATCGTTCAGCACGCGATCGTTCAGCACGATCCGCCCCTGCTGCGGTTTTGTCAGCCCGCTGATGGCGTTTATTAACGACGTTTTCCCGGCGCCGGACACGCCAAACACCGCCGTAATACCGGAGGCCGGAAGGGATTCATTGATGCTCAGGCGATGGGTACCGAGCGTCTGGGTGAAATTGAGCTCCAGCATGATTATTTCCCCGTCCTTTCGCGGCTGAGACGCGCCAGCCATTCGGAAACCAGCAGCGAAACCAGCGCCAGCACGATGGAAATCAGGCACAGCCGCGCGGCAGCCCCTTCACCACCGGGCGTCTGGATCAGGGTGTACATCGCCGAGGGAATGGTGCGCGTTTCGCCGGGAATGTTGGAGACGAAAGTGATAGTCGCGCCAAATTCGCCAAGCGATCGGGCAAATGCCAGCACGGTACCGACAATAATGCCCGGCAGCATCAACGGCAGGGTGATGGTCAAAAATACTCGCCAGCGCCCGGCGCCGAGCGTGCGTGCCGCCTGTTCAAGTTTAATGTCGACGCCTTCGAGCGCCAGACGGATGGCACGTACCATCAACGGGAAGGACATGACCGCCGCGGCCAGCACCGCACCGCGCCAGCTGAAGGCAAAGGTCAGCCCGAACCAGTCGTACAGCCAGGAGCCGATAAACCCGCGCCGCCCCATGGCAATCAGCAGCAAATAGCCGACCACCACCGGAGGCAGCACGAGAGGAAGATGAATAAGGCTATCGAGAAGCGCTTTGCCCGGGAAATTACGCCGCACCAGCAGCCAGGCAAAGAAGATCCCAAAGGGCAAACTGAACACCACCGCCAGGGATGAAACTTTCAGGCTCAGCAGTACCGCCTGCCATTCGGGATCCGTCAATATCATTAGTGCGTTGTAAATCCGTACTGTTTAAAGATGGCTGAGGCCTGCGGGCCTTTCAGGTAATCGTAGAACGCCGTCACGGTGGCATTTTTATGCCCGTCGGTGATGGCAATCGGGTATTCCACTTTTTGGTGGGAGTCTTCCGGGAAGGTGCCCACCACTTTTACGCCTTTGCTGGCAACGGCATCAGAGCCGTAAACGATGCCGAGCGGCGCCTCGTTACGTTCCACCAGCGCCAGCGCACCGCGGACGTCTTCCGCCGGAGCCAGTTTTGGTGACAGGGTGTCCCATGCGCCCAGTTTTTGCAGCGCTTCTTTGGCATAAATGCCCGCCGGAACATGGTCCGGGTCGCCCACGGCCAGACGACCGCCTTTCAGCAGGCTGGTCCAGTTGGTTTTGGCGTCAATGGTCACGTTACCCTGTTCGCTTGCTTTAGGGGCAACAACCACCAGGCTGTTGCCGAGCAGCGTTTCGCGAGTGGCGGTATCAATGGCTTTTTTCTCTACCGCGTAGTCCATCCATTTCTGATCGGCGGAAATGAAAAGATCGGCCGGGGCGCCGGCTTCAATCTGACGGGCCAGCGTAGAAGAGGAAGCGAAGGAAGAGACGACGTCGACGTTTTTCTCTTTCTTGTACTCTTTCGCGATGTCCTGCATCGCGTTAGTCAGCGAAGCGGCGGCGAAAACGGTGATTTTGCCTGCGTCTGCCGCAGCGGCGTGTCCAACAACAGCAAGGGATAATGTAGCGCCCGCAAAAAGGCGTAACCATGTACGTTCCATCTGTAACTCCTGTGAGTGTCGTTATGTACGCAACAATATAGCGGCAACCCCAGGCTTTTCCCAGAATTAAATAGGGGTATACAGAAGCTAATATCGGCAGGAAGAAGAGGAACTTAAATACTATGACGGGATAAAAAAACGCCCGGTGGTACCGGGCGTCTCGAAATCAGTGATTTTGCTGGCGGGCTTTATCGTTGTGCCCGACGTTCGACAGAACGTTAAACACTTCACCCAGACCGTAGATCAGCCCAAGGATGATAGCCATCACCACGGGAACCATGACTACGGCAAATACCAGACTTTTCAACAACTCTAACATGGTCAGCTCCTGACATTGTGATTTCATCATTGTAACCCGTAAATGCGGAAATTCACTCCCCTTTTGTGCGGTGCCCTGTGCAATAATAGTGAGGTAAGTCTTCTTCTCTTTTTAGCAGGACATTGATATGCAGGCCGAAATTCTTCTTACCCTCAAGCTTCAGCAGCGTCTTTTTGCCGATCCGCGCCGTATTGCGCTACTGAAGCAAATCGACGTCACCGGCTCCATCAGCCAGGGGGCGAAGAATGCCGGGATCAGCTATAAAAGCGCCTGGGACGCCATCAATGAAATGAACCAGCTGAGCGAGCAGCCGCTGGTCGATCGCGCAACGGGCGGAAAAGGCGGCGGCGGCGCGGTACTGACCCGCTACGGCCAGCGCCTGATTCAGCTTTACGATCTGCTGGCGCAAATTCAGCAAAAAGCGTTCGATGTTCTGAGCGACGACGACGCCCTGCCGCTGAACAGCCTGCTGGCGGCAATCTCCCGTTTTTCCCTGCAGACCAGCGCCCGCAACCAGTGGTTCGGCACCCTCACCCGCCGCGATCATCAGCAAGTGCAGGAGCATGTTGACGTACTGCTTGCCGACGGAGAAACCCGGCTGAAGGTAGCCATCACCGCCCAGAGCGGCGAGCGACTTGGGCTGGAAGAAGGTAAAGAGGTGCTGGTGCTGCTGAAAGCGCCGTGGGTCAGTATTACGCGCGATAAAGCCGTTGCCGCCGTCGCAGATAACCAGCTTTCCGGCACCATCAGCCATATTGAGCGAGGTACGCAGCAGAGCGAAGTGCTGATGACCCTGCCAGACGGCCAGGTGCTTTGCGCGACCATGCCGGTTGATGAAACCAAAGCGCTGCAGGAAGGCGACAGCGCAATTGCCTGCTTTAACGCCGATCGGGTGATCCTCGCCACGCTGTGCTGATGGCTTGACATTGCCCCACAGAAGACGTATCCCTGAAGTAATTCGCTGCAAAAAACGGGATACATCATGTCATTATTGCAAATTTCGCAAGGCACGTTTCGTCTTAGCGATACCAAAACGCTCTCCATTGACAGTCTGACACTGCGTTCTGGTGAGTCATGGGCCTTCGTGGGCAGCAACGGTAGCGGGAAATCCGCACTGGCCCGCGCCCTTTCCGGTGAGCTGAAGCTGCTTTCCGGCAGCCGCGACAGTCAATTTTTACGCACCACTCGCCTCTCCTTTGAGCAGTTGCAAAAGCTGGTCAGCGACGAGTGGCAGCGCAATAACACCGATATGCTCAGCCCGGATGAGGACGATACCGGACGCACGGCCGCCGAAATCATTCAGGATGAGGTCAAAGACGCAGGCCGCTGCGAGGCGTTAGCCCGCCGCTTCGGTATTGCTCACCTGCTGGAGAGGCGCTTCAAATATCTCTCGACCGGGGAAACGCGCAAAACGCTGCTGTGTCAGGCGCTGATGGGCAATCCGGATTTGCTGATCCTTGATGAACCCTTCGACGGGCTGGACGTTGCATCACGTCAGGCGCTGGCAGAACTGCTCGCCACGCTGCATCAGGACGGCATCACGCTGGTGCTGGTGCTTAACCGCTTTGACGAAATCCCCGACTTTATTGAATTTGCAGGCGTGCTGGCGGATTGCACGCTATTGAAAACGGGTGCCAAACAAGCGCTGCTCGATCAGGCGCTGATCGCCCAGCTGGCGCACAGCGAAAAGCTTTCCGGCATTGCGCTGCCGGAACCGGATGCCCCTTCGGCCAGGCTTTCGCTTCCGGAAGATCAGCCGCGCATTGTGCTGAAGCACGGTGTCGTCTCATATAACGACAAGCCGGTCATCAACGATCTTAGCTGGACGGTGAACCCGGGGGAACACTGGCAGATCGTCGGGCCAAACGGCGCGGGCAAATCCACGCTGCTCAGCCTGGTGACCGGCGACCATCCTCAGGGCTACAGCAACGATCTCACCTTGTTTGGCCGCCGTCGCGGCAGCGGGGAAACCATCTGGGATATCAAAAAACACATCGGCTACGTCAGCAGCAGCCTGCATCTCGATTATCGCGTCAGCACCAACGTGCGCAATGTGATCCTTTCCGGCTATTTTGACTCGATAGGGATTTATCAGGCGGTATCCGACAAGCAGCACAAGCTGGTGCAGGGCTGGCTGGATATCCTGGGCATGGACAACCGCACCGCCGATGCCCCCTTCCACAGTTTGTCCTGGGGCCAGCAGCGCCTGGCGCTGATCGTACGTGCGCTGGTGAAGCACCCGACGCTGCTGATTCTGGATGAACCCTTGCAGGGACTGGATCCGCTGAATCGCCAGCTGGTTCGCCGTTTTGTCGATGTCCTGATTGGCGAAGGAAAAACGCAATTGCTGTTTGTTTCACACCATGCCGAAGATGCGCCAGAGTGCATCACGCATCGCATGGAGTTCATCGCCAGCGAAGAGGGCTATCGTTACGCAACAGGGAAATGCTGATTTCACTGCAGGAGCCCGGTGCTCCTGCTTTTCGGATAAAGAGCATTCTCCCTTCTGATGCTCATTGATTTATAATGCAAAATGCGCAGATAACTGGCTAAAATCACGCCGTGTAAACGATTCCACTAATTTCGGCCGTGTCACACTTTTCACATCTCTGTTATGCTAGGCTTATTCCATACTATAGGCTTAACGGAGCGAAAAATGAGAGTACTGGTTACAGGTGGTAGCGGTTACATAGGCAGCCACACCTGCGTGCAGTTACTGAAGCAAGGCCATGACGTCATCATCCTCGACAATCTCTGTAACAGTAAGCGCAGCGTGTTACCGGTGATTGAACGTCTCGGCGGCAAGCAGCCGGTTTTCGTTGAAGGCGATATTCGCAACGAAGCGCTCATGACTGAAATCCTGCACGATCACGCGATTGACACCGTGATCCATTTTGCCGGCTTGAAGGCCGTGGGCGAATCCGTCGTCAAACCCCTCGAATACTATGACAACAACGTTAACGGCACGCTGCGCCTGATTGCCGCCATGCGAGCCGCTAACGTAAAAAACTTTATCTTTAGCTCCTCCGCCACCGTCTACGGCGACCAGCCAAAAATCCCTTACGTCGAAAGCTTCCCGACCGGCACGCCACAAAGCCCATATGGCAAAAGCAAGCTAATGGTTGAACAGATTCTGGCTGACCTGCAAAAAGCACAGCCTGAGTGGAGCATCGCGCTGCTGCGCTACTTCAACCCGGTCGGCGCGCATCCGTCAGGTGACATGGGCGAAGATCCGCAGGGCATTCCGAACAACCTGATGCCGTACATCGCGCAGGTAGCAGTAGGCCGTCGTGAATCGCTGGCAATCTTCGGCAACGACTATCCGACCGAAGACGGCACCGGCGTGCGCGATTATATCCACGTGATGGATCTGGCCGATGGCCACGTTACCGCGATGGAAAAACTGGCGGATAAGCCAGGCGTGCACATTTACAACCTCGGCGCGGGCGTCGGCAGCAGCGTGCTGGACGTAGTCAATGCCTTCAGCAAAGCCTGTGGCAAACCGGTGAATCATCACTTTGCCCCACGTCGCGACGGCGACCTCCCAGCATACTGGGCGGATGCCAGCAAAGCAGACCGTGAACTCGGCTGGCGCGTAACCCGAACGCTCGACGAAATGGCGCAGGATACCTGGCACTGGCAGTCACGCCATCCGCAGGGCTATCCCGACTAAGGATTTGTCATGACACATTTTAACCCTGTCGATCACCCACACCGCCGCTTTAATCCGCTTACCGGGCAGTGGATTCTGGTGTCACCGCATCGCGCCAAGCGCCCCTGGCAGGGGGCGCAGGAAACGCCCGCCCAGCAGACGCTGCCGGTACACGATCCGGACTGCTTCCTGTGTCCGGGTAATACCCGCGTCACCGGAGATAAAAATCCGCAGTACACCGGCACGTTTGTCTTCACCAACGACTTTGCTGCGCTGATGACCGACACGCCGGACGCACCGCAGAGTGACGATCCTCTGCTGCGTTGCGAAAGCGCGCGCGGTACCAGCCGGGTTATCTGCTTCTCGCCGGATCACAGCAAAACGCTGCCGGAACTGAACCTTCAGGCTCTGGAAGACGTTGTGCAAACCTGGCAACAGCAGACCGCAGAGTTGGGCAAACTATACCCATGGGTGCAGGTATTTGAGAATAAAGGTGCGGCAATGGGCTGCTCCAACCCGCACCCGCACGGCCAGGTCTGGGCGAACAGCTTCCTGCCAAACGAAGTTGAGCGGGAAGATCGCCTGCAAAAAGCCTATTACGCTGAGCAGGGCTCACCGATGCTGGTGGATTACGCGCAGCGCGAGCTGGCTGACGGCAGCCGGACCGTGGTGGAAACCGAGCACTGGCTGGCCGTCGTGCCTTACTGGGCCGCATGGCCTTTCGAAACGCTGCTGCTGCCGAAAGTCCACGTTCTTCGCCTCACCGATTTAACCGACGCCCAGCGTTCCGATCTGGCGCTGGCGCTGAAAAAACTGACCAGCCGCTACGACAACCTGTTCCAGTGCTCCTTCCCCTACTCCATGGGCTGGCACGGCGCGCCGTTTAATGGCGAAGATAATACGCACTGGCAGCTGCACGCCCATTTCTATCCGCCGCTGCTACGCTCGGCCACCGTGCGCAAATTTATGGTCGGTTACGAAATGCTGGCTGAAACCCAGCGCGATTTGACGGCCGAACAGGCCGCCGAACGCCTGCGCGCCGTCAGTGATGTCCACTATCGCGAATCAGGAGTCTAAAAATAATGAGTCTGAAAGAGAAAACCCTGTCCCTGTTTGCTGAAAAATTTGGCTACCCTGCCACCCACGTTATTCAGGCACCAGGCCGCGTCAACCTGATTGGCGAGCACACCGACTATAACGACGGTTTTGTGCTGCCCTGCGCCATTGATTACCAGACGGTCATCAGCTGTTCACCGCGTAACGATCGCACGGTACGCGTCATTGCCGCCGATTATGAAAACCAGACGGATGAATTCTCACTGGATGCCCCTATCGTCAGCCACGATACCCAGCAGTGGTCTAACTATGTGCGCGGCGTGGTAAAACATCTGCAAAAACGCGACCGCAATTTTGGCGGCGTGGATATGGTGATCAGCGGCGATGTGCCGCAGGGCGCAGGGCTGAGCTCCTCGGCCTCGCTGGAGGTTGCTGTCGGAACCGTGTTCCAGCAGCTGTATCATCTGCCGCTCGATGGCGCGCAGATTGCGCTGAACGGTCAGGAGGCGGAGAACCAGTTTGTCGGCTGTAACTGCGGCATTATGGATCAGCTGATTTCCGCGCTGGGCAAGAAAGATCATGCGCTGCTGCTGGACTGCCGCTCGCTCGGCACCAAAGCCGTTTCCATGCCGAAAGGCGCGGCGGTGATCATCATTAACAGCAACTTTAAGCGCACGCTGGTCGGCAGCGAGTACAACACTCGCCGCGAACAGTGTGAAACAGGCGCGCGTTTCTTCCAGCAGCCAGCCCTGCGCGACGTATCACTGGAAAAATTCAATGCTGTAGCCCATGAACTTGACCCGGTTGTAGCCAAACGCGTGCGCCATGTGCTGACTGAAAATGCCCGTACCGTAGAGGCCGCTTCCGCGCTGGAAAAAGGCGACCTGAAACGCATGGGTGAGCTGATGGCAGAATCTCACGCTTCCATGCGTGATGATTTCGAAATCACCGTACCGCAAATCGATACGCTGGTTGAGATTGTGAAAGCGACTATCGGTGACAAAGGCGGTGTGCGCATGACCGGCGGCGGCTTCGGCGGCTGTATCGTGGCTCTGGTACCGGAAGAGCTGGTGCCAACGGTGAAAGAAGCCGTTGCCGCGCAGTATCAGGCGAAAACCGGCATTAAAGAAACCTTCTACGTCTGTAAAGCATCTCAAGGAGCGGGCCAGTGCTGACTGAAACGCCAACTCTTGCCCCCGACGGCCTGCCGTTCCGTCTGCTGACCCTGCGCAACGGCGCAGGGATGGTAGTGACGCTGATGGACTGGGGCGCAACGCTGCTGTCTGCCCGTATTCCAATGAAAGACGGCAGTGTGCGCGAGGCACTCCTCGGCTGCGCCAGCCCGGAATACTATCCGCAACAGGCGGCATTTCTCGGCGCATCCGTAGGGCGTTACGCAAACCGGATCGCCGACAGCCGCTTTACGCTTGAGGGTGTGACATATACGCTCAAGCCGAGCCAGGGCCCTAATCAGCTCCACGGCGGGCCAGAGGGCTTTGATAAACGTCGCTGGCAGGTCGTGAATCAGAATGACAATTCGGTGCTCTTCGGGCTGGAATCTGCCGATGGCGATCAGGGCTTCCCGGGAAATCTCAGCGCCACCGCTCACTACCGTCTGACGGATGATAACCGCATCGCCATTGAATATCGGGCGACCGTCGATAAAGCCTGCCCGGTAAATATGACTAACCACGTCTATTTCAATCTCGACGGCGGGCAGAGCGATGTTCGTCAACACAAGCTGCAGATTGCAGCAGAAGCGTATCTGCCCGTGGATGAGATGGGTATCCCGCGTTCAGGCCTGAAAGCCGTTGACAATACCAGTTTTGATTTCCGTCAGCCGAAGACGATCGCCCGCGAGTTTCTGAGCGATGACGATCAGCGCAAAGTGAAGGGTTACGATCACGGCTTCCTGCTTTCGGCTCAGGGAGATCCTTCCCGGGTAGCTGCGGCGGTGTGGTCATCCGACGAGAAGCTTCAGTTGCAGGTGTACACCACGGCTCCGGCTCTACAGTTCTATTCCGGCAACTATCTGGGCGGCACGCCATCGCGAGAAACCGAACCTTATGCCGACTGGCAAGGCCTGGCGCTGGAAAGCGAATATCTGCCCGACAGCCCGAACCATCCGGAGTGGCCTCAGCCGGACTGCGTACTGCGGCCCGGTGAAGAGTACATCAGCGTCACCGAATACCAGTTCACCTCGTTGTAATCTCCAGCCCTCTTCACTGAGGGCTTTTTTTCGCCAGATTGCTGAAAGTCGCGCCACTTACCTGCAAAAACATAACGGCCGGTTCACATGCTGCTTACACTGCGCCGCTATTTTCGCTATGGTTAAGGATAAGCGTTGCCGACCGTAACGAGGCGGCAATATAATGAGAATTGTTATCATTCAATCTAGTTCAGGAGTCACAGTATGGCTGTTACTAAGCTTGTGCTTGTTCGCCACGGCGAGAGCCAGTGGAATAATGAAAACCGCTTCACCGGTTGGTATGATGTTGATCTGTCTGAAAAAGGCGTTGGCGAAGCGAAAGCGGCAGGGAAACTGCTGAAGGATGAAGGCTTCAGCTTTGATTTTGCTTATACCTCTGTGCTGAAACGCGCCATTCACACCTTGTGGAACGTGCTGGATGAACTGGATCAGGCCTGGCTGCCGGTTGAGAAGTCCTGGAAGCTGAACGAGCGCCACTACGGTGCGCTGCAGGGTCTCAACAAAGCAGAAACTGCTGAAAAGTACGGCGACGAGCAGGTTAAGCAGTGGCGTCGTGGTTTTGCCGTGACGCCACCTGAGCTGACTAAAGACGATGAACGTTACCCGGGCCACGATCCGCGCTACGCGAAGCTGACCGATAAAGAGCTGCCGGTCACCGAAAGCCTGGCGCTGACCATCGATCGCGTAGTGCCATACTGGAACGAAACCATTCTGCCGCGCATTAAAAGCGGCGAGCGCGTGATTATCGCCGCGCACGGTAACTCCCTGCGTGCCCTGGTCAAATTCCTGGACAACATGGGTGAAGATGAGATTCTTGAGCTGAACATCCCGACCGGCGTGCCGCTGGTGTATGAGTTCGACGAAAACTTCAAGCCAATCAAGCACTACTATCTGGGCAACGCGGATGAGATCGCCGCGAAAGCCGCTGCGGTCGCGAACCAGGGTAAAGCGAAGTAAGAAAACCGCCCTCTCTACGGAGAGGGCCTTTCATTTCTGGCGAGTTCAATCCACAGCCTGAAAACCCGCTGTATACACGGATTGGCAATCTTATCCCCTGCATCAAGATAATTATTCAGTTGGTCAGGACGCAGCAGTTGAGCGTATTCTCCGGCTCTGCTTTCAAAGAGTTGCGCCACTGTTGGATGCCAGTGTGCAGTGACAATGTTATGAAGAAATGCCTCGGCCACGTCGTCATCCCATTTCAACGCCAGCAGCGATAACAGGGTGTCATGCCATGTTTGATGGCTGATCAGCGAGGGGATAAGACCTATGGTTAAATCTTTGGTCAACAAATGCGCTTTTGCGTCCAGCAATTTCGCCAGAAAATTATTGATGATTTGCTCTGACTGACTGGCAATAGCCCGCTCCAGCAGTGCCGTTGCCCGGTCATCTGAAAGCGCATCCACCATCTTGCGTTGATGAGTGTCGATTTCGGTAAATGTTTGGCAATTCAGCAAGATTATTTTATTGATAATCCCTTCATCCAGAGAGCTCGCATAACGAGAAATCATCTCAATCATCATGCCTAATGACATAGCATAGCTAAAAATGTCTTCACTGAACTTAGTTTGATTTTCAGTTGGAAAAGACGTCGCAAGGAAACGGTTGAGCCACTCGAGCATCAATTCGCGATCGTCACATTTCTCAATCAGACGAATTAGTTCGGCCTCAACGCCAGATAAATTATGTCCCGGAACAATATTTCGTTCATAGCAGGCCGCGAATTCAGCAAAATAGAGATTAAGCGTGTCGAGCGGTGATGACCGGAAAAAAGAAAGGGCATACATCATCGCATCCATGTCGTCATGTTTAACAATATCAAGGGCTGCTTCAGCGAATAAGGCAAATTGATGGGCGCTGGCAATACTCCACAGATAGCTATAGATTATAAAATCAGCAGGCTGCTTGCCCTGTTCCCATGCATCGAGCAGACGCTGCTCATGAACGAGCATGCCCGGCCACAGTTTCAAAAGGTTTACCGTGCTTTCGAGATAGCTATAATTTAAACGGTCAAAGACTCTGTCATCATTCACTAAGCCAATGAGGTCATTTAGCTCATCTTCAAAATCAACCTCTTCCCCCATTTCAAACAGGGCCTTTTTGATATAGAACTGATATTTTTTCTGCTGTTTCAGCGCCTGATATAACGCCCCCTTCAACCTGACGGGGTCGATTTTTTGGATTGCATACAGCGCGGAGCTCATATCTTTCAGAGACTCCGTTGCGGCGACAACCTCTTCGAGTATAGGTATGTCGGATTCATCGCCATAAATCCCTAAGGTGTCCGATGCAAGGCAGGTAAATACTTGTGCGTCCTTTTTCCACGTTGCCAGCCTCTCCCTGGCAATATCAGTAATAACGGCAGCTGGTCCACGCCACCAATTCTGATATTCGCCTCCAGATATTTTTGTCACCGCCTGCAACATGGCGGAAGAGTCGTTGTACGAATGCTGAAGCAAAGCGACATCACCGGAGCACGCCAGTGCCGCCAGCCGCTGTCCGCCATGATGGTGATCGCACAACCCTTCACTCGACCGCAGGCGCGCGTAAGCCCTGCCTGTGCCCAACACGCCCAGAGCCACAATTGCCGCGCTCCGCGTCAGAATCTCCACGCTTTGCTCTTGTTCGAGCAACCAGTCTTCCGCCGTTGCAATCCCGTCCCCGCCACGGGCTTTCGCAATCTCCGCACCACAGATTGCGTCCTGTTTCAGTATGGTGTTCAGAAATTCCGGAACGTCAGCGGGGGAAAGTTGCTCACCCACAAAAAAACACGCATCCCGACCTATACTTTTGAAGGTATGGCTGTCCACTTCACGCCAGCTTTTCGTTAGCCCCATCGCCAGGAGATAATCCAGCAAAATGTTGTGCTCAGTGAAGATAAAGCTCTCTTTTTCTTTTTTAAGCAGTTCAAACTTAGTGATAAAGTCGCTAAATACACCAATGGATTGAAATGAAAAGAGAAGCTTCTCACCACTTAGCGCCTGATTAACCCTTTGCGCAAGTTCATTCAGTTTATCCTGCGCAAGCGCGTAAGCGCCAAACCCAACCCGTATCTCGTAGACGATCGCTGACATCGCCCGCACAATGGTGAAATCATCCAACTTATTCAGGAGAGTATCGGCAGATGTCACTCTGCTCCGGCTCCGGGTAATTTTATCCCCGACAATGGTGCTTAACATCCCCGCGAATGCCTTGGGCAAAGCGGAATGTTTTTGAAAGAATTCGAGCGCTTTGGTTAACCCAAAAGGGGAACGTAAGAAAGCGGCCTGAGGCAGCTGGATGAGGGTTCTGAGTTCATCATTAAATGTGCTTTGCATCTTTACCGGGAGGTTCAAGCGAGCAATATTGACTATCTGTCGATAGGTTAAGGGTTCAATACGCAAGATAGCGCTGATGCCGTCAATATAGACGGGTATCCGCAGCCCGGTATCTCTTACCGTTATC
This sequence comes from Scandinavium sp., assembly GCF_032012665.1. Lineage (NCBI taxonomy): Bacteria > Pseudomonadati > Pseudomonadota > Gammaproteobacteria > Enterobacterales > Enterobacteriaceae > Scandinavium > Scandinavium sp. The sequence goes on along the minus strand of NZ_DALZVG010000010.1, from coordinate 6,263 downwards.
AGGCAAGGGTAATCCACAGAAATAGCCTGTAATTCATTGATGAAGGCGTTAACTTCCGACTCCTGTAATTCATCCAGTCCATCAAATAAAAAGATGAAACGCGAAGGCAGCGACTGCCAGCTTCCCCAGCTAATGCCCAGGCTGGACTCGATCATCTTATTCAACCCACCACGACTGTAGGTATTCAGTGGGATAAGTACCGGCACAACGTCACTTCCCTCTTCGATCAAATGGAAGCGAATATAATGCTGTAACGCCGTTTTACCGCCTCCGCCGGGGCAAACTATCAGCGTCTTACCCGGTGCGGCAAAGGCATTTGAGGACGGGTTAATAAAGTCTGAGTAAGAAAACTTCAGGCTTGCGTCATCGCGATAAGCGGGGTTCTCCACCAGAATATTCTCCGGTGCCTGGCTTTGACTTAACAATAACTCGGTATAACGACATGGCGTATTTCTAATACCGGCACGATAGCGGTGGATATCAAAATTGGCACGTGGGTATTCACGTACCACCACATCAACAGAAAAATACTTATCCAGCACTGGGGTAATTGATGGCCAGACCAGCGTCAACTCATTGTCAAAATCAAGCGCGGACCAGACGATGATTTTTGCCGTGTCGATATAGTGATGAACCACATTTACCGGATCTAAATTCAGTGCTTCCAGACCTTTTCGCTGCGTCGCATACGCTTTGCCGAGCACCTCCTGACATTTTTTCTTCAGGTCGATAAAATCGGTCTGTCGCAGCAGCACTCTGGTCGTTTTTGCGACATCGCCCGTCGTGACGATAAGATGCTGCTCAGGAGTATCCCCTTGTAAAACACCGTTTAGCGCAATTTTGACCACTTCATCGGCCAGCGTGTCCGTGCCGAGCGCCGTCGCATAGCGTTTGCACTGAATGCAAATAACCCCCTGCGTTTTAGTATTTCTTGCCGTGCAATCAAAACCACCGTCAGTCGATTTTTGTCTTCCCGCCTCAAGAGTAAAACCTTTTTTACTGCCCAACTCTCCCATGGCGACGTAAACAAAATCCTCGAACTCGTCAGGAGTCAATTGGGACAGAGGGAGCGGCTGGCCTTTATATAAATTAGGTTTAAGCATGGGCATCACGTTCAGCATGAGGGTTAAATTAACTTATTGATTCTACGCCTATATCCTTAATGAATAAACGCACCCCGCCCACAGATACAAAAAAACCGGCACGGGGCCGGTTTCAGTAAATTATGAAAAATTACCCGCGACGCGCCTTAACCGCATTCGCCAGCTGGCGCAGAACGGCTTCGGTGTCGTCCCAGCCGATGCAGGCATCGGTAATGCTCTTGCCGTAGGTCAGCGGTTCACCGCTTTCCAGATTCTGGTTACCTTCCACCAGGTGGCTCTCAATCATCACGCCGACAATCGCTTTTTCGCCGTTGGCAATCTGGCCACAAACATCGGTTGCAACGTCCATCTGCTTTTTGAACTGCTTGCTGGAGTTGGCATGGCTGAAGTCGATCATCACCTGAGATGGCAGGCCCGCTTTATGCAGCCCTTCTTTCACCATCGCCACGTGATGCGCACTGTAATTCGGCTCTTTGCCGCCGCGCAGGATGATATGGCAGTCACCATTGCCGCTGGTGTTAACGATAGCGGAATGACCCCATTTGGTGACGGACAGGAAGCAGTGAGGCGCGCCTGCGGCGTTGATGGCGTCAATAGCCACTTTGATGGTGCCGTCGGTCCCATTTTTGAAACCTACCGGGCAGGAAAGGCCCGAGGCCAGCTCACGGTGAACCTGAGATTCAGTGGTACGTGCACCAATCGCGCCCCAGCTCATCAGATCCGCCATGTACTGCGGGGTGATCATGTCGAGGAATTCGCCCGCCGCCGGCAAGCCGCTGTCGTTGATTTCCAGCAGCAGCTTACGTGCGATACGCAGGCCGTCGTTAATCTGGAAGCTGTTATCCATGTGTGGATCGTTGATCAGCCCTTTCCAGCCCACCGTGGTCCGCGGTTTTTCAAAATAGACGCGCATAACGATTTCCAGCTCACCCTGCAGCGCTTCACGAAGCATCAACAGACGGCTCGCATACTCTTTCGCCGCGACCGGATCGTGAATTGAGCAAGGACCAATCACCACCAGCAGGCGATCGTCATGACCTTTGAGGATCTGATGGATCGCTTTGCGGGCATGAGAAACCGTATTTGCGGCATTTTCAGTGGCGGGGAATTTTTCAAGGAGCGCGACAGGAGGTAATAACTCGTTGATCTCTTTGATGCGTAAATCGTCGTTCTGATAATTCATGATCTTTCCAGCGTTGCCATACTTATATGATTGAGTGCAATCCTTCCAATCTATCTCGTCAGCCAGGAAGTGTAAACAGGGTTTTACACTTGCGCCGGACAATTCCTGGAATTCCCCAAAAAAACGCCAGAATGTAGCGAGAAGTGAGAATGTCGCTACACTTTTTAAATGTAAATACCAAAAAAAAGATATTTAACAAGATTCCCGGCTGACATAAATCAGCATAATGGAATCTTTCACCATCATGCGCCACGCGCATACGGCCATGCACTGTTGGAAGAAGTTATCCGACGTAACGACCAGAACAGGAGCATCCTCATGAAAAACAAGACACTGGCTACACTCGTACTGACTGCCACGCTTTCGATGATGAGCGGCGCGGCGCTGGCCGCCGACAATGCCTCAGACAATAATGGACAGGCGAATTCTTCCGCCGATGCAGGACAGGTAGCGCCCGATGCCCATCAGAACATGGCTCCTAACGGAGTCGACAACAGCAATGTGAATACTGATTCAAACGGCACGATGCTGCATCCAAACGGGTCGGCAAGCGATGCCCAACACATGAGCAAGGATGACATTCACAAAAACACGATGTGCAAAGACGGTAAATGCCCGGACATGAACAAGAAAGTTCAGACCGGTAGCGGCACGAACAGCGATGTCGATACCAAAACCGATGGTACAACCCAGTAAACCTGTTTAGTCTTCATAATAAAGGAGAGCATAGCTCTCCTTTATTTTTATGCGCGATGGATAAAGATCTGCAATGATGTCATGCATTAACTAAAAAGCGGGACCTGCATATGGCACATTCGCACTTAGACTCTTCAGGCCAGACGAAGGATGACGGCAATGGTCATCGCCTGCTGCTGGCGTTTATCATCACGGCAGGCTTTATGCTGCTGGAGGTGGTGGGTGGTCTTATTTCCGGATCGCTGGCGCTCCTTGCCGATGCCGGACATATGCTTACCGACGCCGCCGCGTTACTTTTCGCACTGCTGGCCGTTCATTTCGCACGCCGCCCTCCCAGTGCCCGGCACACGTTTGGCTGGCTGCGTCTGACAACGCTTGCGGCTTTCGTGAACGCCATTGCGCTGGTGCTGATTACGGTGCTAATCGTCTGGGAGGCGTTTGTTCGTTTCCGTCACCCGCAGCCGATTGCCGGCGCGACAATGATGGTGATTGCCATCGCTGGACTGCTCGCCAATATTCTCTCCTTCTGGATCCTGCATCGGGGCAGTGAAGAGAAAAACCTGAACGTGCGCGCCGCGGCGCTACACGTGCTTGGGGATTTGTTAGGCTCAGTAGGTGCAATTGTTGCAGCAATTGTGATTCTGACGACAGGCTGGACGCCAATTGATCCAATATTGTCCGTGCTGGTATCGTGCCTGGTGTTACGCAGCGCCTGGCAGTTGTTGAAAGAAAGCGTGAATGAGCTGCTGGAAGGTGCGCCCGGCTCGCTGGATGTCGCCGCACTGAAGCGAGGTTTACGCCGCGAAATCCCGGAAGTCCGGGATGTGCACCATGTTCATATCTGGCTGGTAGGGGAAAAACCGGTGATGACGCTGCATGTTCACGTTATTCCCCCCCACGATCATGACGCCCTGCTGGAACGCATTCAGCACTATCTTGAACACCACTATCGGATAGCACATGCCACCATCCAGATGGAATACCAGCCCTGCAGCGGGCCGGAATGCCACCTGAATGAGGCGCAGTCCGGACACGCCCACCATCATCACCACTAAGACGACAGCGCGCGTGAACCTCTCTCACGGGCGCTGTTCATCCACATCCGGCTGCCGTTCAAAGCAATAAACGTCAGCAGCAGATACTCCAGCGACATCGCATACACGCCCTGAAGCGCGAAAATCACTACGCTTATCACGTTGATGATGATCCATAGCAGCCAGTTTTCAACGTATTTACGCGTCATCAGGATCATCGCCGCGATCGACAACACCATCATGCAGGAATCCCAGAAGGGGAAGGCATCCGGCTGAAGCTCCGGCACGGTCACGCTGAGCCCGACGGACTGCATGATGCTGACCGCCACGCGGGTCAGGAAAGCGAATACCGGATTGATAAAGACCGTCATCAGACCAACCGCCACCACGCATGCCGCAAGCCAGGCCAGCGCTTTAGGCAGCGGCAGCCAGCGAATTTGCAGTTCGGCCTGATGCTGGCTGGTTTGCCGCGACCAGGCGTACCAGCCGTAAATATTCGCCGCGAAGAAAAATAGCTGCAGCAGCAGGCTGGCGTACAGCTGGATCTGGAAGAAGATGATGGCAAACAGCGTGACGTTCAGCAGACCGAAAGCGTAGTTGCTGATTTTCTCAAGGCTCGCCAGCCAGATACAGAGCAACCCTGCAACCGTCCCCACGGCTTCAATCCAGGACAGATCATAGCCGCCCGCGCCAATCGGGATATGCACCAGAATATTTTGTGTGCTGAAAAAATCCATTTGTTCTCCTTCCGTTGAGCAAAGTAACGACAGCGTTAAGAACGTAGTGTAGCCGCAAAATCCAGCATGCGGTTGAGTGGCGAGAGCGCGCCTTCCCGCAATGCGGCATCAACGTGGATCTCATGCGCCGCCCCGCCCTGCTCCAGCCCTTCGGCAATGGCTTTCAGGCCGTTCATCGCCATCCACGGGCAATGGGCACAGCTGCGACAGGTCGCCCCTTCTCCAGCCGTTGGGGCCTCCAGTAACTCTTTCTCCGGCACGGCCTGCTGCATCTTGTAGAAAATACCGCGATCGGTGGCTACGATAAGCTGCTGGTTCGGGAGCGTCTTCGCTGCGGCAATAAGCTGGCTGGTTGAGCCTACGGCATCCGCCATATCAACAATCGACTGCGGTGATTCCGGATGTACCAGAATCGCCGCCTGCGGGTACAGCGCTTTCATGCGTGCCAGCGCCTGCGTCCTGAACTCATCATGTACGATGCAGGCGCCCTGCCAGCACAGCACATCTGCGCCCGTTTGCTTCTGCACGTAGCGCCCCAGATGACGATCCGGAGCCCAGATAATTTTTTCGCCAAGGCTGTCGAGATGCTCGATCAGTTCGACAGCGATACTGGAAGTGACAACCCAGTCAGCGCGAGCTTTGACGGCAGCAGAGGTATTAGCGTACACCACGACGGTACGATCCGGGTGAGCGTCACAGAAGGCATTAAAAGCATCAATCGGACAGCCTAAATCGAGCGAGCATTCCGCATTCAGCGTCGGCATCAGAATGGTTTTTTCCGGGCTGAGTATTTTTGCGGTTTCGCCCATAAAACGCACGCCCGCAACCAGCAATGTTTTCGCCGGATGACGAGCCCCGAAACGTGCCATTTCCAGAGAGTCGGAAATACAGCCACCTGTCTCTTCCGCTAACTGCTGGATTTCCGGATCGGTGTAGTAGTGCGCCACCATTACCGCCTCTTTTTCTTTCAGCAGCCGCTTTATCTTTTCACGGTAAAATTGCTTTTCATCAGCGCTAAGCGGTGATGGTTTTGGCGGGAACGGATAAATTGCGCTTTCAGGATCAAACATTACGCTCATCATGGCTTCTCGTTTTACTGGCTTAACCAAACCATCGCAGAAACGTGAACAATCGGGCCATTTCCGCTGGTGGTGTTTTATATGCTAAACAAGATAGCGAAATTCAATCAGAAAGTCGTGAGATAATTTTGGGGAAGCGCAGAAAAACAAAAAGCGCCAAAAGGCGCTTTTTTCTGAATTTGGTGGGTCGTGCAGGATTACTCGCTTCGCTCGCCCTTCGGGCCGTCGCCACAAGCGGCTCCGTTGTCTCACGTCGTTCGACTCGAACCTGCAGCAGGCTATTCGTCTCATCCTGAGACTCACCCTTCGGGACAACGCGTTACGTTGTTCAAAATTGTTCCAGACAATTTTGTCTCATCCGGCACGAATCGGAAACAGCAAAAAGGCGCCTTTAGGGCGCCTTTCCACATTGGTGGGTCGTGCAGGATTCG